>CAYRUW010000024.1:0-6187 GCA_964427465.1 uncultured Diaminobutyricimonas sp. | reverse complement strand
AAAGCGAAGGCCATGACGAGCACGGCGGTCGTCGCGGGAACCGTTCCGAGTTCGGCGATGACACCCGCAACCATGCGATTGGTTGAGCGGAGCACTGCGCCGGCGACGACGGCGAGGGCTTGCGGCAGCACCATCGCTCCCGCCGCGATCGCCCCACCGAAAGAGAGTCCCCCGGGGCCCCAAGCGGCGAAGACTAGCGCGACGCATACGCCTGCAGCGAGGCTCGCGATCGTGACGAGTGCCGACAGCGCTCGCAGTTCGGGCATGCCCGCGCTCGAACCGGCGAGCCGTTTGAGCACGAAGGTGTCCGCCCCGAACCGCCCGAACGTGGCCGCGACCGCCGCGACGCTCAGCACTAGGAAGAACCCGCCGGCTTCGGCGAGCGGCAGCACGCGGGCGACCACCACGGTGAGCGCGAAGCTCGCGGCGATCGAGCCTGCTCGCGCGACGAGTACCGGCATGGCGCCGAATCGCGTCAAGCGCCCGGTCCCCTTCGGATCGCGTTGCGACGGTGATGCGCCCATACGGTTGAGCGCATGAAGTTCACGACGCGCCGGGACGTGTCTGCGATGAAGTACTCGTCCGGCACGCCCGCGGGGCCTTCGTTCTGCCACTGCTCGATTGCGATCTCGACGCCGTCGAGCACAGCCCGCTCTTCGACCCCGGTCGTCATCGTGACGCCCGTGTCGAGGGCTTCGGGCCGCTCGATCGCGTCACGCAGCGAGACCGCCGGGAAGCCGAGAATCGCCGACTCCTCACTGATCGTGCCGCTGTCGGAAAGCACAGCCTTGGCCTCCTGCTGCAGCCGCACGTAGTCAAGGAAGCCGAACGGCGCGTGGAAGCGGATGCCCTTTTTCAGCTCAGCGGGTTGCTCGTCCAGGCGGGCCCGGGTGCGCGGATGCGTCGAGACGAGCACCGGGAGCTCGTACGCTCGCGCTAGCGCGACCAGGGACCCAAGCAGGGCCGCCAGCCGGCGCGGTTCGTCGACGTTCTCCTCGCGGTGCGCGCTCACCAGGAAATAGCCACGCGAGCTGAGTCTCTCGGTGTTGAGCACCTCGCTCTTCGCGATCGAGTCACGGTGCGCTTCGAGCACTTCACGCATGGGCGACCCCGTGAGCGCGATGCGCGAGGGGTGGATTCCCTCCGCCAGGAGGTTTCGCCTCGCGTGCTCGGTGTAGACGAGGTTGTAGTCGGCGACGTGGTCGACGAGCCTGCGGTTGATCTCTTCGGGGACGTTGGGGTCGAAGCTCCGGTTGCCCGCCTCCATGTGATATACGGGAATCCGCATCCGCTTCGCCATGACCGCCGCGATGCAGCTGTTGGTGTCGCCGAGTATGAGCACGGCGTCGGGACGTTCGGCTCGCAGTACAGGCTCGATGGAGCTCAGGATCGTGCCGAGCATTGTGCCGAGCGATGTCGTGTCGGCTTCGAGGAAGTGGTCAGGCCGTCGCAGGCCGAGATCCTCGAAGAAGACTTCATTGAGTTCATAGTCGTAGTTCTGCCCCGTGTGCACGAGCACGTGCCGCGTCTCACGATCCAGACGCGCGATCGTCGGGGCGAGCCGGATGATCTCGGGGCGGGTGCCGACGATCGTGAGCACCTTCGGCGAGGTCTGCTGGTTCATACTCTCTCCGGGATGGTGTCGGGGGAGGCCGGGTCGAAGATGTCGTCGGTCCAGAACGAGGTCAGTAGCGGACTCGATCCAGTGTTGCGTATGTTGTGCGCCCACATCGTGGGCATGTCGACCGCGATGGGTTGCTCGCCGTCCACCGGGAGCTCGACGATCTCGTCGCTGAAGACCCGGCGGAGTGCGATCACTGCGCTCCCGGAGAGCACCGTGAACCGTTCGACCTTGCGCCGGTGGAAATGGTCGCCGCGGGTCACCCCGGGCTGCGTCGTCGAAAACGAGAACTGCCCAGGGCCGCCGTGGGCGCGGATCACCTCGAAAAAGGTTCCGCGCTCGTCGGCTTTCGGATCGAGGGCGAAGTGCGGATGCCGTTCCATCGCGTGGGACCGGTAGGTGTTGAAAAGGTTGCGGCCGAAGCGCGTCGACAGATCGGGGATGTCGCCGGTGCGGTACGTCGAGGCGATCGAGGTGAGGCGTTCGAGCAATCCCGACACCGAGATGGATGTCACGAGTTCGGCGCCGGGTTGTCGCGCGCTGCCCAAGAGCAGGTCCGCGGCATCTTGGGCGTGGAGCAGACCCAGCTCGCGGTCGTGCAGCACTTGGGGATCGCCGCCGTGCACGAGCTGATGGCAGAACGTCGCCGTTACCGAGTTGCTGAACGGCCGACCGTGCTCGCCGAACAGGTTCGGCAGGCGTATCTCGGCGAACTGGGCGCCGACGGCGTTCGCCGCGGTGGTGAGACGCTCGCCGGCGGCCGCCTTCGCGTCTCCGTAGGCGGTGCCGCGCTCCGATTGCACCGATCCTGCGTAGACGATGCGGGACGGCGGAACAGGTGCGCGCTCAACGGCAGCCGCAAGCTGTTCTGCGAACCGGATGTTGCCGGCGACGACCTCGTCTTCCGGTGCGCGATTGACGCCGGCGAGGTGCAGCACGAGTTTCGCGCCGCTAACTGCGCTGGTCGCAGCGTCGAGGTCGAACCGGTCGCCCACGGGAATGCCGTCGACCGTCTCGCCCTGCTCGCGCAGGGCGACGCGCGTGTGCCAGCCGAGGAATCCGCCCGAGCCGGTCATGACCGTTGTCATGACGGCACCATGATCCCGGCCGAGTTCAATTCGCGCCGCACTTCGGGCAGGGTGAGCAGCAGCGCCTTGATCTCGTCGATCGACATTCGCTGCACCGAGTGCGAGTCATAATCGCGGTACTCCGTCTGCCTGGGGTCGCCCTCCTCGAAGTAGGGGCCGTAGTTGAGGTCGCGATTGTCGGCCGGGATGCGGAAGTACGAGCCCATGTCGCTCGCCCTGGCCAGCTCCTCGCGCGTCGCGAGCGCCTCCGACTGCTTCTCGGCGTGCCGGGTGCCGATCACCTCGACTCGAGCGTCCGACTCGAACAGCTCGGCGACGGCCCGCGCGAGGTCGCCGATCGTGCATGCCGGCGCCTTGCGGATGAACAGGTCACCCTGTCTGGCGTTGTCGAACGCGAACTCGACCAGATCGACCGAGTCCGCGAGCGACATCATGAACCGGGTCATGGCCGGATCGGTGACGGTGAGATCGCGCCCGGCTCGGATCTGGCCGATGAAGAGCGGGATGACCGATCCCCTCGAATACATGACGTTGCCGTAGCGCACGCACGAGACGACCGTCCTCGCATCGGGATTGTTCAATCCGTACGATCGCGCGACCTTCTCCATGAGCGCCTTGCTCATTCCCATCGCGTTGACCGGGTACACGGCCTTGTCGGTGCTCAAGCACACGACCGAGCTCACACCGGCATGAGCCGCGGCGCGCACGACGTTCTCGCTGCCGGAGACGTTCGTCTTGACGGCCTCCAGGGGAAAGAACTCGCATGACGGCACTTGTTTGAGCGCTGCAGCGTGAAAGACGTAGTCCACATCGCGCATGGCCCGCTCGACGCTTACGTAGTCGCGCACGTCGCCTAGGTAGAAACGCAACCGGCCGTCGGCGAGTTCGTGGCGCATCTGATCCTGCTTCGCCTCGTCGCGGCTGAGGATGCGCACTTCGGCAGCATCCTCGCTCAAGAGCTTCGCCGCGACCGTCCGGCCGAACGACCCGGTGCCACCCGTCACGAGAATTCGCCGGCCTTGATAAGTGCCCGTCATCGCCTTGCCTTCCCCCTGGCGCCTTCAGCAGCCCTCTCGAGTGTGCGTTCGATCGCCGTCATCGCTTGCTCTTTCGACATCGTTGACGTGTATAGATTTCTCGCGCGACGCCCCATTTGGACCCTCTCCCTGTGCCCGATTGCGTGTGCCCGACGGATGGCATCGGCCAAGGCTTCCGGATCGCCCGGCGCACATGTCACGCCGACATTCCAATCCTCCACGAGCCGAGTCACATCGCCGGCGACGTTCGTGATTACCGGCACTCCGTGGGCGAGGCTCGCCTGGAGCTTCGATGGAATCGTCGCTTCGAAGATCGGGAGGGGCTTGAGGGTGACCAGCTGAAAGTCCGACTCGGCGTAGAGGGCGCTCATCTCGCTGCGCTCCATCCTGCCGGCGAACTCGACGACGTCATCCAGCCCCGATTGACGGACGAGCGCCCTGATCCTCGACTCGGCCACGCCCGACCCGACGAGGGTGAGCCGCCTCCCGGGAAGGTCGTCGAGCCTGGCGAACGCCCGCACGACCGTTTCGAGGTCTTGCATGTCGCCGATGTTGCCCGCGTACATGAGCCGCAGCCCCTCGTGCGGTTCAGGTTCGCTCCTCGGCGTCACGTTGTCTTCCGACGCCCAGTTGTACACCGTCTCGATGCGGTCTGGAGCGGCGCCCCGCTCTACCAGCAGGCCGGCCATCCCCGGCCCGATCGAGATGACGGCGGCGGCGCGGCCGTACATCCGGCGCAGCCACGGGACCAGCATCCGGTCGATCGCGTGCTTGAGTGCGCCGCCCTGCACGAGCGAAGAACCGGTCACGGATTCGGGCCAGAGGTCCACGACATGCAGCACGACCGGCGGGCCCCCGCGTCGCGTCCAAGCCATCGGCGCCGATGCCGCAGTCATCTGGGTCGCATACACGTAGACGACGTCGGCCCAGTCGACGAAACGCCGCGTCGAGCGCGAGCTCAACGCGAACGACGTGTAGTTGAGGGCCCGCGCGAGTGGATTGCGCGAGTGGTTGACGAAGAGAGGAACACGACGCACCAGCACTTTGTCGTCAGTCTCGACGTGGCGCCAACGCTGGCGGAAGCCTGGAGCGAGTCGGCCAGTTGGGTAGTTCGGGAAGCCCGTGACGACGCGAACCGAGTGCCCGCGGTCGGTGAGCGCGGCGGCGATCTCGCTAGGAATGCGCACGGGTTCCGGCGGGTAGTACTGGCTGACTATGGCCACCTTCATCGGACCGGAACTCCTTGCACGACGGTGTGCTCGTCGGCAGAACCAGTGGCACGTGCCGAAACGCCGACGACGACCAGATCCTGGGTCATTGCGCCTCCTCGGCCGTGAGCGCGTTGCCCCGGAACTCCTCCTTCGTCGCGCTGCCGCCGTCGGTGATGCCCTCGCGTCGGAGCACCAGCCCGATCGTGCGCAGCACGATCACGAAGTCGAGGGCGGCGCTGCGCCGATCGACGTAGTCGACGTCGAGCGCGAGCCGCTTCTGCCAGTCAATGGCGTTGCGGCCGTTGATCTGCGCCAGGCCCGTAACGCCGGGACGCACTTCGTGCCGGCGCGCCTGCTCTGCCGAATAGCGCTCGAGATAGCGAACGTGAAGCGGACGGGGGCCGACGATGCTCATGTCTCCCTTGATGACATTGAGGAGCGTTGGCAGTTCGTCGAGGCTCGTCGCGCGCAGCCAGCGGCCGAACCGGGGGAGCCGCTCGTCGTCGGTCAGGCGACCATGCGGGCCGTCTTCGGCGAGCATCGTGCGGAACTTGATGAGTGTGAAAATCTTGCCATCCTTGCCGGGCCTAGGGTGCAGGAACAGCACCGGCCGCCCGAGGGCGATCGCGACGAGCGCCGCGACGACCAGTTGGACGGGCAGTGTGATGATGAGCGCGACGATCGCGACTACCAGATCGAGTACTCGCTTGACGTGGTCGTACCGGCGTTCTCCGCTCGCGGTCATCGCGGATCCGCCAAGAAGGCCGACACGACCGATGTGATCGTGGCGCGGTCCGCATCGCTGATGACCGATCCGCTGGGCAGCACGAGGCCTGATTCGAACAGCCTTTCGGCCGTTCCGTTGACGACGGCGCGGGCGTCGGCGAAGACGCGCTGCAAGTGCATCGGCTTCCAGAGCGGTCTGCTTTCGATGCCGGCGCCGGCGAGGGCGCGGGCGAGCTGTCGTGCGCTCCAGCCGGCTCTTTGCTCGTCGACGATGATCGCGGTGAGCCAGGCGTTTTCTTCGGCGTCGGAATCCCCGCCGAGGATCCGCACACCCGCGACGGGCGCCAAGAGCTCGCGATAACGTTCGCGCAGTGACTTGCGCCGTGCGATCATGTCGTCGAGCCGTGTGAGCTGGCCCCTGCCGAGCGCGGCGAGTATGTTGCTGAGCCGGTAGTTGTAGCCGATTTCCTCGTGCTCGTAGTGCTCCGCGGGGGAACGTGCTTG
>CAYRUW010000023.1:0-14198 GCA_964427465.1 uncultured Diaminobutyricimonas sp. | reverse complement strand
TTGCCGCATGAAGCCCGCGATGTTGGCCGCCTTCACCGACCCGCCGTAGAGGATGCGGGTAGCTTGGCCGGCCGCGTCGCCGAGCGATTCCGCGACGATCCCGCGCAATACCGAAGCGACTTGCTCGGCTTGCTCCGCGGTCGCTGCCTGGCCCGAGCCGATCGCCCACACGGGCTCATATGCGACCACGATGTCGTTGGACTTGCCGGCCCCTGCGAGGGCAGCGCGCAACTGCGCGGCCGGTACCGCGCTCGGGCCGTGCTCGGCGAGGTCTTCCGCAGTCTCTCCGACGCAGATCAACGGCACGAGTCCGTGCCGGATCGCGGCCGAGACTTTCTGGGCGATGTCCTCATCGGTTTCACCGTGCAGGCTGCGCCGCTCCGAATGCCCCACGATCACGTAGCGGCAGTCCAGGGCGGCTAGGAACGCACCCGAGATCTCTCCCGTGTACGCGCCGGAATCGTGCGGTGAGAGGTCTTGACCCCCGTAGGCGATCGGTAGCCGGTCGGCAGAGACGAGAGTCTGCACAGAGCGCAGGTCGGTGAACGGTGGGAATACCGCGACTTCCACCGAGTCGAAGTCATGCCCAGCGTCGGAGAGGGTCCAGGCGAGCTTCTGCACGAACGCGATCGACTGCAAGTGGTCCAGGTTCATCTTCCAGTTGCCTGCGATGAGCGGGACGCGTGCTACTGCCATCCGAGGACCTCCAGTCCGGGGAGCCTTTTGCCTTCGAGGAACTCGAGGCTCGCGCCACCGCCGGTCGAGACATGCCCGAAATCCTCGTCGCGGAAGCCGAGCTTGCGGATCGCGGCGGCCGAATCCCCGCCGCCGACGACGGCGAGCCCGTCGACGTCGGCGAGCGCACCGGCAACACTTCTAGTGCCGGCCGCGAACGCTTCGAACTCGAACACGCCCATCGGTCCGTTCCAGAACACGGTTGCCGAACCGCGGATGGCTTCGGCGAAGCGCTCCGCCGTCTCCGGCCCGATGTCCAGGCCCACTCCTGACTGTCCGAACGGGGTGTCTTCGATCTTCTCCGCGGAGGTGACGACATGTTCCGCGTCGGCGGCGAAGCTCGCAGCGACGAGAACGTCGCGTGGCAGCACGAGTTCGACCCCGAGCTCTTTCGCCTTTGCGATGTAGCCCTTCACGACGTCGAGCTGGTCGGCCTCGAGCAGGCTCGAGGCGACCTTGTAGCCGAGTGCGGCGAGGAAGGTGAACATCATGCCGCCGCCGATGAGCAAGGAGTCCACTCTTGGCAGGAGATGCTCGATGACGCCGAGCTTGTCGCTCACCTTGGAGCCCCCGAGCACTACCGTGTACGGCCGGATTGGCGACTCGGTCAACCGATCGAGTACGTCGACCTCTTTTTCGATGAGAGTGCCCGCAGCGCTCGGTAGTAGCTGTGCAAGCTCGTAGACGCTGGCTTGCTTGCGGTGGACGACACCGAATCCGTCGGAGACGAAGCAGTCCGCGAGGTCCGCGAGTCGCTGAGCGAACTCGCTGCGCACCTGTGGGTCGGCGCTGGTCTCACCGGGATTGAATCGCAGGTTCTCCAGCAGAGCCACGCCGCCGTCGCCGAGCTCGGCGACAGCGGTCTGCGCGGCAGAGCCGATCGTGTCACTCGCGAACGTCACGGGCTTGCCCAGCAGCTCGCTCAAACGCTGAGCGACCGGTGCAAGCGAGTACTTCGCATCGGGTGCGCCTTTTGGCCGGCCCAGATGCGAGACGATTACGACGTTCGCTCCCGCATGCAGGAGCCGGTCGATAGTGGGTGTGGAAGCGCGGATCCGGCCGTCGTCCGCAATCGTGCCGTCTTCCAGCGGAACGTTGAGGTCACAGCGCAGCAGAACGGTCTTGCCCGCCAGCGGAGCCAGTGATTCCAGAGTACGCAAGCTCACTGTCGTCGAACCGTCAGAGGCGTTCGGCGACGTACTCGGTCATGTCCACGAGACGGCTTGAGTAACCCCACTCGTTGTCGTACCAGGCCGAGAGCTTCACTTGAGTACCGATGACTCGTGTGAGTTTTGCGTCGAAGATCGCCGAATGCGGGTCGGTCACGATGTCGCTCGAGACGATCTCGTCTTCGGTGTACTTCAGGATGCCCTTCAGCGAGCCCTCTGCGGCTTCGCGGTAGGCTGCGAGGACTTCGTCGATCGACACTTCGCGTGGTGCGGTGACGGTCAGATCGGTGATCGAACCGGTCGGTACTGGCACCCGCAGGGCGAACCCGTCGAGCTTGCCCTTGAGCTCCGGCAGCACGAGGCCGATGGCCCGGGCGGCGCCCGTGCTTGTGGGCACGATGTTGATCGCGGCGGCGCGCGCTCGACGCAGGTCTTTGTGCGGGCCGTCTTGCAGGTTCTGGTCCGCCGTGTAGGCGTGAACCGTCGTCATGAGTCCGTGCACGATGCCGAACTTGTCGTTGAACACTTTCGCGAGCGGGGCGAGGCAGTTGGTGGTGCACGACGCGTTCGAGATGATGTTGTGGTTCTCGGGGTCGTACGTCTCGTGGTTCACGCCCATCACGAACGTGGCGTCTTCATCCTTGGCCGGGGCCGAGATGATCACCTTCTTCGCACCCGCGTCGATGTGCTTCTTCGCGAGCGAGGCGTTCGTGAACCGGCCGGTGGACTCGATCACGATGTCCACGCCGAGTTCGCCCCAGCCGAGCGCGCCGGGGTCGCGTTCCTCGAGCACGGTAATCGGGTTTCCGTTGACGACGATCTTGTCGCCCTGCAGCTCGACGGAAGCGTCGAGCCGGCCCATTACCGAGTCGTATTTGAGCAGGTGTGCGAGGGCGGCATTGTCGGTGAGGTCGTTGACCGCGACGATGTCGAGATCGCTGCCTTTGGCCAGGGCCGCCCGGAAGAAGTTCCTGCCGATGCGGCCGAAGCCGTTGATGCCGATCTTGACGCTCAATGAATCTCCCGAATTCGTATCAGTGTGGCTTTGGTTCGGGTTTTTTCGCCAGCACGAAGGTCGCTACTGGCGGCCGGATCCGGCCGCCAGCCAGTGCGCGGTCGTCTGGTCCGCTAAGACAGTAGCAGCAGACCGGAGGCATTCTCGCGCGCAGCCACGAAGCGCTCTTGCGCGTTCTGCCAGTTGACGATGTTCCAGAAGGCCTTGACGTAGTCGGCCTTGACGTTCTGGTAGTCGAGGTAGAACGCGTGCTCCCACATGTCGAGCTGCAAGACGGGGATCGTGCCGAGCACGGTGTTGCCCTGCTGGTCGTAGAGCTGGTGGATCAAGAGCTTGGCACCCAGCGGGTCCCACGCGAGCACGGCCCAGCCCGAACCCTGGATGCCGGTCGCGGCGGCCGTGAACTGCGAGACGAAGCCGTCGAACGAGCCGAAGAATTCGTCGATCGCGGAGGCGAGCTCACCGGTGGGCTTGTCGCCGCCTTCCGGCGAGAGGTTCGTCCAGAAGATCGAATGGTTCACGTGCCCACCGAGGTTGAACGCGAGGTTCTTCTCGAGCAGGTTGATCGTCGACATGTCCCCCGATTGCCGGGCTTCGGCCATCTTCTCGAGGGCGGCGTTGGCGCCGGCGACATAGGCAGCGTGGTGCTTGTCGTGGTGCAATTCCATGATCCGCGCGCTGATGTGGGGTTCGAGTGCGGCGTAGTCGTAGGGAAGATCGGGCAGCGTGTAATCGGCCATCGGCATTGCTCCTGTCTTGCAGCTTCGGCTTTCTGAAATCTCTCGATCAGTCTACTGACGACTACCGGCGGGCTCTCGGATCGTTACTGGCCTTACTCAGACCTCTTCCAGGTCGGCCGGCAGGTTCGCCTCGGTTCCGGGCACGCCCAGCTCCGCAGCACGCTTGTCAGCCATTGCGAGCAAGCGGCGGATGCGTCCGGCAACGGCATCCTTCGTCATCGGCGGCTCCGAGCGATGCCCCAGTTCGTCCAGGCTCGCCTCGCGATGCGCCAGGCGCAGTTCGCCGGCATAGCGCAAGTGGTCGGGAACGTCTGCACCGAGGATCTCGAGGGCTCGTTCCACACGCGCGCAAGCGGCAACCGCAGCCTGGGCCGAACGGCGCAGGTTGGCGTCGTCGAAATTCACGAGACGGTTCGCGGTGGCACGAACCTCCCGGCGCTGGCGCAGCTCATCCCACGATTCGACGCTGTTCACGGCGCCCATGATGCGCAGGATCTGCTCTATCGAGTCGCCGTCGCGTACCAGCACGCGATGTGCTCCGCGGACCTCCCGCGCTTTCGCGGTCACCCCCAGGCGGCCCGCGGCGCCCACGAGCGCCATCGCCGTCTCGTTGCCAGGGCAATTCACTTCAAGCGCCGCCGATCGTCCCGGATCGGTGAGCGAGCCTTGGGCCAGGAACGCACCGCGCCAGATCGCGGCGAGCTCTTCGGTCGAGCCTGTCGTGAGCCGATTGGGCAACCCGCGGATGGGCCGGCGTTTACCGTCGAGCAGTCCGGTCTGCCGGGCGAGCGTCTCGCCGCCCTCGAGCACTCGTACCAGGTACTGGTTGCTGCGCCGGTTCCCGGAAGCCGGGATGACAGCGCCCTCACTGCGCACTCCGTAAAGCTCGGCGAGGTCTTTGCGCACTCGCTTTGCGACTTCCGCGCTGTCCAGTTCCGCCTCGACGGCGATCCGGTTCGAGATCAAGTGCAGACCACCGGCGAAACGGAGCACGGTCGCGAGCTCCGCTGCGCGCACCGAGGTCTTGCCGACCTTGACGCGCACCAGTTCATCCTTCACTTGAGCGGTGAGAGCCACATTCGTTCCTTATGAGTTCGCGCCGGTGGGCGGCGTTCGGTGCTTCTGCCTCATTCCCGGCCGAGGTCCCGGTGGCGTACGCTCACGGACACTCCTGGGAGCTTGCGGAGCCGTTCGCCGAGCGCTTCGGCGACGGCGACCGAGCGGTGCTTTCCCCCTGTGCACCCGATGGCGATCGTAGCGTGTCGCTTGTTCTCGCGTTCGTACCCTTCGAGCACGGGGGCGATCGCGTTCGCGTATCGGTCGAGAAAGTCCATCGTGCCGTCTTGTTCGAGCACATAGTCGCGAACCGGCGCGTCGAGTCCGGTCGATGGGCGCAGCTCCGGGACCCAGAACGGGTTGGGGATGAATCGCGCATCGGCGACGAGGTCGGCGTCGGCGGGCAGGCCGTACTTGTAGCCGAAGCTCAACACGGTCACTTGAACGCCCGGTTCGTCGCCCGCGAATTTCTCTGCGATCGACCGTGCAAGCTGGTGGATGTTGAGCTCCGAGGTGTCGATGATCACATCGCTGGATGCCTTGAGTTCGCTCATCCGGCTGCGTTCGGCGGCGATCCCGTCGAGCACGGTGCCGTCGGCCTGCAGCGGATGCGGCCGGCGCACTTGCTCGAAGCGACGCACGAGCACGTCGTCGGTGGCATCGAGGAAGACGACTCGCACCGAAGTGTTCTGGCTGCGCCGCAGGGTTTCGATCGCCTTCTGCCCGTCGGCGAACAAGCGACCTCCGCGCACGTCTACGACCGCAGCGACCCGGGGCAGCGACTGCCCGGCATGCTCGGCGAGGTCCACGAGCGGCCGGAGCATTTGCGGCGGGAGGTTGTCGACGACATACCAGCCCAGGTCTTCGAGCGCGTTCGCAACCGTCGACCGACCGGCACCGGACATGCCGGTCACGATCAGCAGTTCTTGCCTGCTTTCGCTCATTGGATTCGAGAGCCTCCCAGCTCGCCCCTCCCGTCCAGCCTATCCGCCCGGCGCGCGCTCTCCGGCTTTCAGGTGTTCGACGACGAGGGCGGCGAGTGCGGGGCCGATCCCCGGCACCTCAGCGATTTGGGCAGCGTCGGCTTTGCGGATCCGGGCCACCGAGCCGAATTGCTTGAGCAGGGCGCGTACGCGTGCCGGGCCCAGGCCCGGGATCCGGTCCAGTTCCGAGCCGATCCGCTTGGTGCGCTTCTGACGCTGGAATGCGATCGCGAATCGGTGCGCCTCATCGCGAATGCGCTGGATCAGGAACAGGGCATCGCTGTTGCGCGGCAGGATCACCGGATGCTCCTGGTCAGGCAGCCATAATTCTTCGAGCCGTTTTGCGATTCCGGCGACCTGGATGCCGCTCACGCCGCTGTCGGCGAGAGCGCGCGCAGCGGCTTGCACTTGCGGCTGACCGCCGTCGACGATCAGCAGGTTGGGACGGTACGAGAACTTGGCGGGGCGCCTTTCCGCGGTGTTGGCCTCAGCCGGCCCGCCGGCGTCCATAGCCGGTTGGGATGCCGCAGGCTCGGCCAGGTAAGCGAGCCGGCGGGTGAGCACGCGGTAAAGCGACTCGGTGTCGTCAGCGGACTCGGGCACGCTGAAGCGGCGGTAGTGGTCTTTCCGCGGCAGGCCGTCTTCGAACACGACCATCGATGCGACGATATCCGTGCCACCGAGATGCGACACGTCGAAGCATTCGATCCGAAGCGGCGCTTCGAGCATGCCAAGCGCTTCTTGCACGTCGCCCAGAGCTTGCGATCTGGCGACGAAATCGCCGCTGCGTCTCGTCTTGTACAGGACGAGCGCCTTCTGTGCGTTCGATTCGACCGTCTTGGCAAGCGATGCCTTATCGCCGCGCAACGGCACGCGCATCGACACTTTGGCGCCGCCGCGCAATTCGGTTAGCAATCGTTCCAGTTCCGCAGCGTCCTCAGGCAGCGAAGGCACGAGCACCTCCCGCGGCGGCAGCGATTCGGCGTCATACGCTGCGCGCAGGACGTTCTCGACAAGTTCGGGCAAGTCGATGTCGAGCTCCTTGTCGACCACCCAGGCACGTACGCCCCGGATGCGACCACCGCGCACGATGAATTGCTGCACGGCTGCGGCGAGTTCGTCGTGCGCGATGCCGAACACGTCCGCATCGACCCGGTCGCCTAGGACGACGGCGCTCTTCTCGAGCGCGTTCTCGAGGGCCGCGAGCTGATCTCGGAACCTTGCGGCGGCTTCGTAGTCCAGCTCGGCCGCCGCTTCGCGCATCCGCCGTTGCAAGCGTTCTACGTATTCGGAGTCGTTCCCGGCCATGAACGAGACGAAATCGTCGACCACTGCACGATGCTCATCGACGCTGACCCGGCCGACGCACGGCGCCGTGCACTTGCCGATCTCGCCGAGCAGACACGGCCGGCCGGTGCGCTCGGCACGACGGTAGGTCGCGTCGCTGCAACTGCGCATCGGAAACACTTTGAGCAGTTGATCGACGGTCTCGCGGATCGCCCAGACTTTGGTGTACGGGCCGAAGTAGCGGGCACCGGCGAGTTTACGATTCCGGGTGACGAGCACTCGCGGCACGGCTTCGCCCAATGTCACCGCGAGGTACGGGTAGGTCTTGTCGTCGCGGAACTTGATGTTGTACGGCGGAGTGAACTCTTTGATCCACGTGTATTCGAGCTGCAGCGCCTCGAACTCGCTGTCGACCACGGTCCAGTCGACATTCGAGGCGCTCTGCACCATCCGCCTCGTGCGCTCATGCAGGGTGTGCGGCGGCGCGAAGTAGTTGCTCAGCCGCGAACGCAAGTTCTTGGCTTTGCCGACGTACAGCACTCGGCCGCTCGCATCCACGAACCGGTAGACGCCAGGCTCGGATGGGATCTCACCGGCCCGGGGACGATAGTCGACCGCGTCGCTCAACCTTCTCGCTCATTCCCGTGCGTTCAACCTGCCGCGGCCATTCGCTCGTCCGTGCTCGAGAACACTTCGCGCAAGAACCGGCCGGTGTGACTGTGCTCTAACGTCGCAACGTGCTCGGGGGTGCCCATGGCGATCACGTCTCCGCCGCCCGCGCCGCCTTCCGGCCCGAGGTCGATCAGCCAGTCCGCAGACTTGACCACGTCGAGGTTGTGCTCGATGACGATCACCGTATTGCCTTTGTCGACTAGTCCGTTGAGCACGCCGAGCAGCTTGCGCACGTCTTCGAAGTGCAAGCCTGTCGTCGGTTCGTCGAGCACGTACACGCTGCGCCCGTTCGACCGGCGTTGGAGTTCGGTCGCCAATTTCACTCGCTGAGCTTCGCCGCCAGAGAGGGTGGTCGCGCTCTGGCCAAGACGCACATAGCCGAGCCCGACGTCGACGAGGGTTTTCAAGTAGCGGTGGATGGCAGTGATGGGTTCGAAGAACTCGGCCGCTTCGGAGATCGGCATGTCGAGCACTTCGGCGATGTTCTTGCCTTTGTATCGCACCGCGAGAGTGTCGCGGTTGTAGCGCGCTCCGCCGCACACCTCGCACGTCACATACACGTCTGGCAGAAAGTTCATCTCGATCTTGATCGTGCCATCGCCCGAGCAGTACTCGCACCGGCCGCCTTTGACATTGAAGCTGAACCTGCCGGGCAGATATCCGCGCGCCTTCGCCTCCGCGGTCTCGGAGAAGAGCGTGCGGATGCGGTCGAAGACGCCGGTGTAGGTGGCGGGATTGGATCGCGGTGTGCGCCCGATCGGTGCCTGGTCGACGTGCACGACCTTGTCGAGGCCGTCGAGTCCGATCACCCGGGCGTGCTTGCCGGGCACTTGCCGCGCACCGTTGAGCCGGTTGGCGAGCACCTTATACAGGATGTCGTTCACGAGCGAGGACTTGCCCGAGCCGCTCACTCCAGTGACTGCGACGAAAACGCCGAGCGGGAAGTTCACGGTGACATCTTTGAGGTTGTTCGCGCGAGCGCCTTCGACGGTGATCTGTCGTTTCGGGTCGATGGCGCGGCGGGTTCGCGGTGTCGGGATCGAGCGCCTGCCGGCCAGGAAGTCGCCCGTGATCGACTTTCGGTTGCCGAGCAGGGACTCGTAACTGCCCGAATGCACGACCCGGCCGCCGTTCTCCCCCGCACCCGGTCCGATGTCCACGATCCAGTCGGCAGTCCGGATGGTGTCTTCGTCGTGCTCGACCACGATGAGGGTGTTGCCCAGGTTCTTGAGCTTGACGAGCGTGTCGATGAGCCGCCTGTTGTCGCGCTGGTGCAGGCCGATGCTCGGCTCGTCGAGTACGTAGAGCACGCCGGTGAGTCCGGAGCCGATCTGGGTGGCAAGGCGAATGCGCTGCGCTTCGCCCCCCGAGAGGGATGCCGCTGCGCGCGCCATGGTCAAGTAGCCGAGTCCCACTTCGAGCAGGAATTCCAGGCGCAGCCGGATCTCGCGCAGCACGGCTGCGGCAATGTGGGTCTCGCGTTCGGTGAGTTTCAGCAGGTCCATGAAGCCGTGCGCCTCTTCGAGGCTCAGCTCGGCGACGTCAGAGATGCTGCGTCCGTGGATGAGCACCGAGAGCACTTCCGGCTTGAGCCGCTTGCCCGTGCACACCGGGCAGGGGATTTCGCGCAAGTACTCGCCGTAGCGCTGCTGCGACCAGTCGCTCTCGGCTTCGCGATATTTCCGTTCGATGTAGGGCATGACGCCTTCGAAACCGGTCGTGTATTTCATCTCCCGGCCGAAGCGGTTCTTCCAGCGCACTTGCACTTCGAAGTCATTGCCTTCGAGGATCGCTCGTCGCACGTCGTCGCCCAGTTCGCGCCAGGGCGTGTCGAGCGAGAAGTCGAGGTCGGTCGCCAAGCCCTGCAAGAGCCTATGGAAGTAGTTGTAGAGCCCTTTGCCCTGCTGGTTCCAGGGCAGGATCACGCCTTCGTTCAGGCTCAGTGACGGATCGCCGATCAGTAGTTCGGCATCGACTGACATCTTGGTGCCAAGGCCCGAGCATTCCGGACACGCGCCGAACGGGGCGTTGAACGAGAACGTGCGGGGTTCGATCTCGGTGAGCTGGGTGGGGTGACCATTGGGGCACGAGAGCTTCTCGCTGAACGTGCGCGATGCTCCTGGGCCTTCGAGGTCGACGAAGTCGATGGTCACGAGACCGTCGGTGAGCCTGAGTGCGGTTTCGAGCGAGTCGGTGAGTCTGGTGAGGATGTCGTCGGCGGCCACGAGCCGGTCGATCACGACCGAGATGTCGTGCTTGACCTGCTTCTTGAGCGCCGGCGGCTCGCTCAAGCGGATGAGCTCGCCGTCGACCACCGCACGCGAATATCCGCTGGCCGCGAGTTCTTTGAACAGGTCGGCGAATTCGCCCTTCTTCTTGCTCACTACCGGACTGAGGATCTGGTACCGCGTACCCGTCTCGAGCGTCATGAGCTGGTCGGCGATCTGCTGCACCGTCTGCCGCGAGATTCGCTCGCCGCACTCTGGACAATGCGGCACGCCGATACGCGCCCACAGCAAGCGCATGTAGTCATAGATCTCGGTGATCGTGCCGACCGTCGAGCGCGGGTTTCGATTGGTGGACTTCTGGTCGATGGAGACGGCCGGGCTCAGGCCTTCGATGAAGTCGACGTCCGGGCGATCGACCTGCCCTAGGAACTGCCTGGCGTACGCCGAGAGCGACTCGACGTACCGACGCTGACCTTCCGCGAAGATCGTGTCGAAGGCCAGGGACGACTTGCCGGATCCGGACAGCCCAGTGAAGACGACGAGCGAATCGCGCGGGATTTCGAGGTCGACGTCTTTCAGGTTGTGCACCCGCGCACCACGGATGCTGAGCTTCGGCGAGCCCTGGACAGAGGAGATCGGCACTCCACCCATCTTATGGATCGCCGCCGACACGAACCGGGGTGTTCGCCTCGGGCGTTCGGGCGATACTGGGGCCATGCGGATCGTGCATGTCGCGAACTTCTACGGGCCACGGTCGGGTGGCTTGCGCACCGCGATGCATGAGCTGGGCCGGGGATACGAACGTGCCGGGCACGAATTCGTGATGATCGTGCCGGGCAGGCGCGGAAAGGTCGAGCGAACACCTTTCGGGGCGAGGATCGTACTGCCCGGTGTACCGCTCGCGGGCACGGGCTATCGGGTGATCCCGGCGGAGACTCGCGTGCGCAGCGTGCTTGCCGAACTCGAGCCGGACCGGATCGAGGTTTCAGATCGGCTCACCTTGCGCCGGCTCGGGCTCTGGGCGCGCCGGCAAGGCATTCCCGCCGTCATGTTCTCGCACGAAAAGCTCACCGACTGGCTGCGTCAGATGGCCGGCAACGCGCTCGGCCAGGACAACAGCCGCGCGGCTCGGATTGCCGACCGGCTCAACGCCGCGAGTCTCGGCAATTTCGACCGGGTCGTGTGCACGACCGAGTACGCGGCCGAGGAGTTCGACCGTATCGTGCCCGGAAGTGCGATCCGCATACCGCTCGGGGTCGATCTGGAGCAGTTCAATCCCTTGCACTTCTCCCCCGTTGTCCGCGATCGGTACCTCGGCGGCGGGGAGCTGCTGCTCGCGCACGTCGGCCGGCTCTCGCCGGAGAAGGCTCCGCATCGATCGATTCACGCGCTTAGCGCGCTCCGTGCCGCCGGGGTCGACGCTCGGCTCGTAGTCGCCGGAGACGGTCCGTTGCGTGGCCGGCTGCAGCGCTCGGCGCGCAACCTGCCGGTGCTGTTCACCGGATTCGTGACCGACCGGAACGAGCTCGCGGCGCTTCTGGCATCTGCCGACGTGGCGCTGAACCCGGGACCGATCGAGACGTTCTGCCTTGCCGCGCTCGAAGCGCTCGCGAGCGGTACGCCGGTCGTGGCGGCGCGGTCATCGGCACTGCCCGAACTTCTGGTCGAGGGCGCCGGTGAGGTCTCGGGCCCCAGCGGCGAAGAGTTCGCCGAAGCCGTACAGCGGATCGCGGCGCGTTCGGTGGAATCGCGACGCCATGCCGCCCGGGCCCGCGCCGCCGCTTTCCCGTGGTCGAAGACCGTGCGTTCGATGCTCGAGTTGCACGAGTCGCACGAACCGGCCGGAAGCACGCCGGATGGTGCGCGCGATCGCTGATCAGCGCACGTGGCCGGCGGCCTCCATCTGGCGCAATTCCTTCTTGAGTTCCGCGAGTTCGTCGCGCAGCCTTGCCGCGAGTTCGAACTTGAGTTCGCCCGCGGCCTGGAGCATCTGGTCGTTGAGCTCGGCGATGATCGACTCGAGTTCGTTCGCCCCTGCCGCCGCGAGGCCTTCTCTGCGCAGCGCCGGCGTAGGGGAACGCTGCTTGCCGTTTCGTCCGCGCAACAACTGGGCGGTATCGGCCTCTTCGCGCGCGAGCACGTCCGTGATGTCGGCGATCCGTTTGCGAAGCGGCTGCGGGTCGATTCCGCGTTCGGCGTTGTATGCGATTTGCTTCTCGCGGCGGCGATTGGTCTCGTCGATTGCCATGCGCATCGAATCGGTCAGCACATCCGCGTACATATGCACTTGACCGGAAACGTTGCGCGCCGCGCGGCCGATGGTCTGGATGAGGGACGTCGACGAGCGCAAGAATCCCTCCTTGTCCGCGTCGAGGATGGCCACGAGCGACACTTCGGGCAGGTCCAGCCCTTCGCGAAGCAGGTTGATGCCGACGAGCACGTCGAAAACGCCGGATCGGAGTTCGGTCAGCAGCTCCACTCGGCGCAGCGTGTCAACATCGGAGTGCAAGTACCGCACTCGCACGCCCGCCTCGCCCAGGTAGTCGGTGAGGTCTTCGGCGAGCTTCTTGGTGAGCGTCGTCACGAGTACTCGCTCGTCGCGTTCGACCCGTAGCCGGATCTCTTCGAGCAAATCGTCGACCTGGCCCTTCGTGGGCTTGACCACGACCTCGGGGTCCACGAGCCCGGTGGGCCGGATGATCTGCTCGACGATGCTGTCCGTGATCCCGAGCTCGTACCGGCCAGGGGTGGCCGAGAGGTAGACCTTCTGGCCGACGCGGTCGAGGAACTCCTCCCATTTCAGCGGTCGGTTGTCCAGGGCGCTCGGCAGCCGGAAACCGTGCTCGACGAGGGTGCGCTTGCGTGAGGCGTCGCCCTCGTACATCGCGCCAATCTGCGGGACTGTCACATGCGATTCGTCGATCACGACGAGGAAGTCGTCCGGAAAGTAGTCGAGCAGGCAATGCGGCGGTTCGCCTGGCGCCCGCCCGTCGATGTGCCGGGAGTAGTTCTCGATGCCGTTGCAGAATCCGATCTGCTCCATCATCTCGATGTCGAACGTAGTGCGCATCCGCAGCCGTTGTGCTTCGAGCAGTTTTCCTTGCCGTTCGAGTTCGTCGAGTCGTTCGGTCAGTTCTTGCTTGATCGTGCCGATAGCCCGGTGCATGGTTTCAGGACTCGCCGCATAATGCGTGGCCGGGAACACCGAGACGGCATCCAGTTGCCGCAGCACGTCGCCCGTGAGCGGGTGCAGCGAGTGCAGCGCTTCGATCTCGTCTCCGAACAGTTCGATGCGGATCGCGTGCTCTTCGTACACGGGAATGATCTCGATCGTGTCGCCGCGCACACGGAATTTTCCACGTGAGAAATCCATGTCGTTGCGCTGATACTGCATGTTGACGAACCGGCGGATGAGATGCTCGCGCGGAATGCGCTGGCCCACTTGCAGCGCGAGCATGGCACCGAGATATTCTTCCGCGGCACCGAGGCCGTAGATGCACGAGACCGTGGACACCACGACGACATCGCGGCGACTGAGCAAAGAGTTCGTTGTGGAGTGCCGCAATCGCTCGACCTCGGCGTTGATCGAGCTGTCCTTCTCGATGAAAGTGTCGGTTTGCGGAACGTACGCCTCGGGCTGGTAGTAGTCGTAATAGGACACGAAGTATTCGACGGCATTGTTCGGCAGCAGTTCGCGGAATTCGTTGGCCAATTGCGCGGCGAGTGTCTTGTTATGCGCGAGCACGAGAGTCGGCCGCTGCACTTGCTCAATGAGCCAAGCGGTCGTGGCCGACTTGCCGGTGCCCGTCGCACCGAGCAGCACGACATCCGTCTCTCCCGCATTGATCCGCGCAGCCAACTCTGCGATAGCGGCGGGCTGGTCGCCGCTGGGACGGTAGTCGCTGACTACCTCGAACGGTCGTACCGAACGCGTGGGCTGCATGGTTAAAGCTTAGGCAGCCGCGCTGACGCACCGCCGAGCGTGCTATGTCTGCGACAGCCTCGACCAGAGGCTGTCGACCTGTCGTAGTGTCTGCTCGACCGTCCCGTTCGCGTCGATCACCACGTCGGCGATCGCGAGTCGCTCGTCGTCGCCGGCTTGCGACGCGATCCGCCGTTCCGCCTCCTCGGCCGACATGCCGCGCAATTGCGTTAGCCGGCGCAGCCGCTCGTCCCGATCGGCGTGCACGACAACGACGAGGTCGTAGTCGAGAGTGCGCTTTGCGGCACCCTCGGCAAGCAACGGTACGTCGTAGACGACGATCGCATCCGGATTTTCGCGTGCGGCGACCTCGGCGAGTTCGCGCACTCGT
>CAYRUW010000022.1:13055-14439 GCA_964427465.1 uncultured Diaminobutyricimonas sp. | reverse complement strand
GCGCGGCCGCATCCGCCGCCCTGTTCGGCGCCGCCATCCTTGCCGTGACCGGCTGTACGTTCGTCGCCGACATCCAGACCGCCCAGGTCTACGACGCGGGCGACGGCGTGAGCGCCGAAGTCGGCGACGTAGAGGTGCACAACACGATCGCCTTCAGCAGCGAAGGCGAACTGGTCTCGCTCGTCTTCTCCGCGTACAACGGCAGCGAGCGCAGCGTGCGGCTGAATGTAAGCGTGATCGACGACGGCCAGCAACTCACCGAGCAAGTGTGGCTCGATGCGGGCTCCCTGACCACCTTCGGCGACGGCTACGAGCGCGAGATCGTCTTCGAAGGCATCGACGACCTTATGGTAGGCAGCTATCTGCCGGTTTACGTGCAATACGGCGATGAGAGCGGCCAGCTCATGCAAGTGCCCGTGCTCGACGGCCGGCTCGACGCCTACGCGACCCTCGTGCCGACGGCCGCACCCACTCCGGTGCCCGAGCCGACTGCGGAACCGTCCGGTTCGGCCACCGAGGAACCCGCGAACGAGGAAGCCGCGAACTGAGCCCGGCTCGTACCGGGCTTTCGCCCGTGAGTTCCGCAGGGCGTGCCGGTCAGTCTTCCAGCCGGTAGCCGAGTCCGCGCACGGTTCGCAGCCGTTCTGGTTGCGATGGCTGCGGCTCGATCTTCGAACGGATGCGCTTGATGTGCACGTCGAGCGTCTTGGGGTCGCCGTAGAAGTCCGCACCCCACACGCGGTCGATCAGCTGCCCGCGTGTGAGCACGCGACCGGGATTGCGCATCAGGAACTCGAGCAGTTCGAACTCTTTGAGCGGCATCGCGATCTCTTCGCCTGAGACCCACACCGCGTGCCGGTCGACGTCCATCCGCAGCTCGCCGACCTCCAGCACGTTCTCGTCTTGCGCGTCGAGACTGCGACGGCGCAGCACGGCACGGATGCGTGCGATCAGTTCCCGGCTCGAATAGGGCTTGGTCACATAGTCGTCGGCGCCGAGCTCCAGCCCGACCACAATGTCGGTTTCGCTGTCTTTCGCGGTGAGCATGACGATCGGAACCTGGGAACGGGCCCGGAGCCGTCGGCAGACCTCGGTGCCCGGCATCTCCGGCAGCATGAGATCCAGCAGCACGAGGTCCGCCCCCGACCGGTCGAATTCGTCGAGCGCCGCCTGGCCGTCCTGCACGATCACGGTGTCGTAGCCTTCGCGGCCGAGCAGGAAAGCGAGCGGCTCGCCAAGCGCGGGTTCGTCTTCGACGATCAGCACCCTCGTCACTGCTCGGCTTCCTCCGGCGCCGCGGTCTCCCCAGCCTGCTGAAGGCGGATCGTGAACGTGGAACCGTGTTCAGGCCGCGACCACACGCGCACGTCGCCGCCGTGGTTCT
>CAYRUW010000022.1:0-13045 GCA_964427465.1 uncultured Diaminobutyricimonas sp. | reverse complement strand
GTGTTTGACGATGCTCAAACCCAGGCCGGAGCCTCCCGTGTGCCGGCTGCGCGCGGGGTCGGTTCGGAAGAACCGTTCGAACACCCGGTCCAGTTCGTCCTCTGGAATGCCCACCCCTTGGTCGGTGACGGCGATCTCGACGATGTCGTCGGCGGCCGAGACCCCGATTCCGACCCGTGAACCGGCCGGCGAGTACTGAATGGCGTTCGCGATCAGGTTCTGGATCGCCATCACGAGCATCGACTCGTCGCCGAACACCCGAAGCCCTTCGGTGCCGCCAGAGACCAAGCGGATGCCGTGCGCTTCGGCCGCGACCCGGCTCTGGTCGATCGCCGCCGCGACGAGTTCGTCGACCTCGAGCAGTTCGGCCTTCTCGACCATGTCGGCCGCTTGCAGCCTGCTCAGCTCGATGATCTCCTGGGTGAGCCGCCCCAGCCGTTGAGATTCCGCGCGGAGCCGATCGGCGAACTCGCGCACTCGCTCCGCGTCGTCGGAAGCCGACAGGAGCGCTTCCGCGAGCAGGCCGACCGCGCCGATCGGGGTCTTCAGCTCGTGGCTGATGTTCGCGACGAAATCGCGGCGCACCTCCTCGAGTCGCAGCGCCTCGGTCTGGTCGTGCGCGATCAGAAGCACATGCCGGGCGCCGATTCGCGCTACTCGAACCGACAAGTGCAGGCTCGTGTCGCCGAAAGGGCCGCGCTGCAAAGTGAACTGCTCGGTGATCGGCTCGCCATCGTGACGTACCCGGTCGACCAGGTCGACGAGCTGCTGGTGCGCGAGCGCGTCGTGGGCGACGATGCCGAGCGCGGTGGCCACCGGCGAAGCGCGTACGACGTTGTTAGAGGCGTCGAGCACGACCCCCGCCGAGTCGAGCGCTTCGATTACTTGGTCAACCCCATCCGGCACTCCAGCGTTCGCGACGTCGACGGCGAGCCGACCCCGGTTGGAGGCCAAGACGACGACCGCCGCCACCCCCACGCCGAAGAGAAAACCGACGGCCAGTGAGACGGGCACCAGCCACGCGGAGTCCATACCGACTAGATTATTGCTAAAGCCCGCAGCCGGCTGGGCCTGGCAGCCCCAGCGCCGGGAGTTCACGAGGCGTTCGGCAACCCGCAACACCGCGTTCACCTGCGTCGCCGAAGGTAGAGCCGATTACAGCCGTGAGCCGACGGGCTGAGGGAGGGCACATGCGCCAGGTATTCCAGCAAGAACTCCGCGAGGTTCAGGATCGTCTAGTCGAGATCGCCGAACTCGTGTCGTTCTCGATCACGCGAGCCACCCGCGCGTTCAACGAGTCGAACGTCTCGCTCGCCGAAGAGGTCATCGAGAACGACACCAAGATCGACGACCTGGCCAACGAACTCGACGAACTGGCGATCAACATCCTCGCCCGACAGCAGCCCGTGGCCCGCGACTTGCGCATCGTCGTGAGCACGTTGCGCATCTCCGCCTCCCTCGAGCGGATGGGCGACATCGCCGAGCACATCGCGCAATTGGCGCGCTATCGCTTCCCCGACAAGGTCGTGCCCAAAGGCTTGCGCACCACTTTCGCGAACATGGGTGCTCTCGATGTCGAGATCGCCCAGAAGCTCGTGGAACTGCTGCGCACCCAGGACGTGCGCTTGGCCGAGGAGATCCGCAACGAAGACGACAAGGTCGACGCATTGCACGTGAGCGTGTTCGACAAGGTGCTCGGCGAAACCTGGAAGGGCGGAACGGTCGACACGGTCGACGCCACGCTCGCCTCCCGCTATCACGAGCGGTTCGCGGATCACGCGGTGTCGATCGCGAAGAAGGTGCAATACCTCGCAACGGGCGACTGGGTGCCCACCGACGACTAGCGGCGGCACACCGAGCGCGAACGGTGCGTCAGGCCTGCTTCGCGCCCTGCGCGGCGACCGCTGCAGCGCCTGCGGCCGCGGCCTCCGGGTCGAGATACTCGGCAGCCTTCACCGGGCGGAAATCGTCGTCGAGTTCGTAGACCAGCGGAATGCCGGTCGGAATGTTCAGGGCCGCGATGTCGTGGTCGCTGATGTCGTCGAGGTGCTTGACGAGCGCGCGCAGGCTGTTGCCGTGCGCGGTGATGAGCACCGTCTCGCCCGCGGCGATGTCGCGCGTGATGTCCGATTCCCAGTAGGGCAGCAACCGTTCGATCACGAGCTTGAGCGACTCTGTGCGCGGCAGTTCGTCGCCGAGGCCCGCATACCGCTCGTCGCCGGCCTGGCTGTACTCGGCATCGTCGGCCAGCGGGGGCGGCGGGGTGTCGAACGACCGCCGCCAGGTCTGGAACTGCTCCTGCCCGTATTCGGCGAGCGTCTGCGCCTTGTCTTTGCCCTGAAGGGCGCCGTAGTGCCGTTCGTTCAAGCGCCAGCTTCGCTTGACCGGGATCCAGAGGCGGTCGGCGACCTCCAGCGCGAGGTTCGCGGTCTGGATCGCACGCGTGAGCACGCTCGTGTAGACGACCGTGGGTTTGAGCCCGGAACGGGCGAGAAGCTCCCCCGCATAGCGCGCCTCGGAGACCCCTTGCTCGCTCAACCGCACGTCCACCCATCCGGTGAACAGGTTCTTCTTGTTCCAGTCCGAGTTACCGTGCCGCAGCAGAATGAGCTTGTGGGTCATGCTGCAAGCTTAAGGCCCGCGCAGAGGGGCGATAAAACCTCGTCCACCGGCCCCACGAATGCGTTCTGGCGCACCTTGGTGGGCACGCGGTCACCGGCGCGGTCTGTCGACCGCACCCAACCTCGGCATTCGCGGCACCTCGACCGTGGCCCCCGCATCCGGCGGCACGATCACCTCTTGCGCCGCGTTCACCGCGACGCCGTCGGCGTCGGCTTGAAGCACAGCTTGCGGATCGGTGCGGCGCTTGACCACAGCGAGCGCGATCGGACCGAGCTCGAAATGCATCGCGGAACTGGTCACGTGGCCGACCGGTTTGCCTTCTTGCAGCACGGCAGCCCCGGGCGCCGGAAGCACGGCATCCGAACCGTCTAGGTTCAGCAGCACGAGCCGGCGGGGCGGATGGCCGAGATTGTGCACTTTGGCGACCGTCTCCTGACCCCGGTAGCACCCCTTCGTGAGGCTCACCGCCGTGCGCAGCCAATCGAGCTCGTGCGGGATGCTCCGCTCGTCCACCTCGGTCGCGAGCCGCGGCCGCCAAGCGGCGATGCGCAGCGCTTCGAGCGCGACCGTGCCGGCGACCGATTGCGAAGTTGGCCCGGCGAGCGCGGTGCGGGGCACGAGGGTTTCGCGGTACGTCCAGCCTTCGCCCGGATGCGGTTCGGCCTTCGCGTAGGTGTGACCGCCCGCGCGGGCCCAAGGGTCGCGCCAGACGAGGTCCACGCCGCCCGGGCTCGCGGCCGGGACCGCGGCGCCCTCGAACGAGCCGATCGTGGCGAACTCGCCGGAGCGGTCGGCGATCTCCACTTGCGCACGGAACCGCATCCGTTCCAGCCACTCGAACACCGGGGCCGCTTGGTCGACCAGCAGCCATGTGGTCTCGCCGTCGTCGAGAACGCGCATCGCGAACTCGATGTGACCGTTCGGGTCGAGCTGCAAGGTCTCGGTCGATTCGCCGGATCGGAGCCCGGAAAGCGCCTGGGAGGTTATCGAGTCGAGCCACGACAGGCGGTCGGGACCGGAGACGGCGACCACGCCGCGGTCTGAGAGATCCACGATCGCACGCCCGGCCTCGAGCGCGCGTTGCTCGGCAATCGGATTGCCGTAGTGTTCGGGCACCGGCGAACCCACCGCACCCGGAAGCGCAGTGAACGGGGAGGGCGCGCTATTCAACTCGTGCCAGCCTCGCCGACGCGTGACTTTGCAGTTCCTGGCCGAGAGCGGCGATGTCCCACGCCCAGAGCAAGTGGGCCTCAACGAGGCCGTAGATCCGGGTCGCCGCAGAGTACTGCTTGGCACCAGCGGAACGCATCACCGCATCCGTCTGCAAGTCGATCCGGGGGCCCTTGACCTGTCCCAGATAGAGCTCGCTGACCCCGTCCGGATGCACCATCGAAACCTCGACGTCGAACGCGTCGCGATCGTTGCGCAGCGCTTCCACCGACTCGGCGGTCGGGTAGGGCGCGTCTCCGACGGCGGGCAGCATGCCCGGTCCGGGATCGCCGGAGACCTGCTCCCGCGAAAGCCGCCAATATCCGGTCTCGCTGATCAAAGGGGTCTGCTGCTCGTCGAGCAGCCACGTGTAGGACGTGTAGTTCAAGTGCGGCAGGCCGTCATGGCTGAACGAGATGCGCTGGCCGAACTCGTGGTTGCGCACGTCGTCGGCAACCGGGTAGTTGATCACGCCAGTGCCCTCCCACACGCCCACGAGCCAGGCGAGCGGTGCGAGCTCAGCGGGCAGATCCGCCGTGAGGTCGAACATGGCAAGACGAGCGACTAGCTCTGACCCCGGAACAGGTTGTAGAGCACGGCGAGAGAGACCCACCCGATCGCGAGCGTCGCCAGGCCGAGCAGGCCGATGAAGAAGATCTCGAGGGCGAGCAGCATAAGGCCAGTCTAGTGCGCCAGGAGCAAGGCCACTCCCGTCGCGGCGGCGAGGATGAGGATCGAGCCGGAAGCGGTGACCATCAGCCGAGTGACGAGGCCCTGCTTGCCGGTCAAGACGAGCTGGATCGCGAAGCTGAGCAGCAGGCCTCCGGAAAGCAGCACGGGCGCCCATTGCATGAACTCGCCGGGTGAGGCGAGAGCCATGGCCAGGCCCGCGGCGACCGCCACGGCCACCCAAACCGGCAGGATGCTCACCAGCGTTCGTGACACGTTCCCAATGGTAGGACGCGTTGCGGCACGGTGGGCAAGCCGTGCTGTCGCTCGCGAGAACGCATCCGGGGTGCCCTGCGGCTGTACACTTCCGGTACGCGACCGGGAGGACCCCATGGCGCAGCTGTTGATCCTTACGACTACAGTCGAGGCCGACGTGCTGCCCGCTCTCGATCTGCTCGGGCACGACGTGCGGAAGATCCCGGCCGACCCGGCTGCCCTCGTCGACGCACCGCCGTGCGAAGTCATCTTCGTGGATGCACGGCACGATCTCGCGGCCGCCAAGTCGCTCTGCAAGATACTCACCACCACCGGCGTCGACGTTCCCCTGGTGCTCGTGCTCGCCGAAGGCGGCCTGGCGGCGGTGCACGCCGACTGGGGCGTCGACGACTTCGTGCTGAGCGGATGCGGCCCGGCCGAGCTGGACGCGCGCATCCGGCTCGTGACCGGCCGGATCCAGGCGCTGCGAAGCGCAGGGCAGATCCAGGCTTCGGGACTGGTGATCGACGAGGCGAGCTACTCGGCGAAGGTCTACGGCCGGCCGCTCGATCTGACTTACAAAGAGTTCGAGCTGCTGCGCTTTCTCGCCACGCATCCGAGCCGCGTGTTCACCCGAGAGCAACTGCTCAGCGAAGTGTGGGGGTACGACTACTACGGCGGCACACGGACGGTCGATGTGCACGTACGGCGACTGCGGGCGAAGCTCGGCGACCAGGACTCCCTCATCGGCACGGTGCGCAACGTCGGCTACCGGTTCAACGTGCTCGAGGAGGACGGCGGGGAGCTCGTGTCCGCGCCCGTCCCCTGACGTGGACACTCGGCGCGTGAGCCTCGAGTCGGCACACCTTGTGAGGTCCGCCATCGCGCGCTGGGGGACGCTTGATCGCCTTGTGTTCTGGTCGCGATCGTGGAGCTAGACGTTCGAGCGTACTAGCCCGCATGCGCCGAGTTTCAACCCGGAACGATGTCGGACCTGGGAAAGTTGTACCCCGAAATGTCCTCATAATTGCCGACTGTGGCGCCCGCGCAAGGGGTATAGGTTCTCTGCATCACAAACGTCGAGTGATAATTACCAATCGCCCGACGGAAACCTGAACTAAGGGTAATGGGGAATGAAACGAACATGGGCGATCTCGACGGGAACTGCCATGGTGGCTTGCTTGGTTGCATTTGCAGGCCTGGCACCAGCGTCGGCCACCCCGGTCGGCTACAACTACACGGCCCCAGGCGGAGGCTGGTACGCATACGGTCAGACGCACAGCGGTACTAACATTTCGTTCAAGCCGAACAATCTCTTTGCAAACGGTAGCGGCGGCGGGAACTTGAGCTTGCGCCTTTATGACGTAGACAATGCACTAGTACTGAGTGCCACGCGAACTTGGACCGACTTTTCGCACAAGTCGATCATGACCGGACTCAATTCGTCATATAGGTGGAAAGTCCAAGCTTCCGGATACAACTACAACGGCGACACCTCCTGGGGTGGAACCCTTTACCTCTGAATCGGACGTGTCAGGAGCTGCGGGGGCAACGTGTCCGAAGTCGTGAAAATGCGGACGGCCCGAGCCGTCGTGCTCGGCCTGCTTGTTGCACTCCTCGCAGGCTGCACGGCAACCGGCCCTGGGCAGCACCCTGCACCCGAAGTGGGCCTTCCGCTTCCTCCGCCGGAAGGCCCACAAGATTATTCGAAATACACCAACTACCCCGAGTTGGTCCGCCAATTCGAAGCGGTGACCTCTGACTTGCAGATCCCCGCCGGCACCCATGTGCTGGTGCCTGACGAAATACCACCAGACGTCGGGCCCGATGGTCAGCCTGTCCGGTTCCGTTACGCACCTTACGACGGCTGGGCCAGTGGTGAGCGCGCGGGACTATGCCTATGGATCGGCGAGTGGCTGGAAACCCGAATTGACGATGCGGCTGCGGCGGGCCATGCGGCTACGCAAATCGCGGGCTTCGTCAACTCATGGTCATATCGCTACGAAAATGACGTCAGCGGCCAAGACAACTACGACGAGCTGATCCGTCAAGTGCAGCTTGGGGACCCGAGGCTGGCAAATCAATTCATGGGCGCTGCATGCATTCGGTACGCAGACCAGTTCGATTTCTAGCGCCGAGCGCACCGGGCGAGGTGAGGGTTGTGCGCAGGCTAGGTGTCGTCATGCTGCTGACAGCCTTCCTGGTTTCTGCCTGCAGCGCTCTAGAGCCCGACATCGCACCAGGCCCCGAGCCCACTCTTGCCGATGTTGAGCCGGTGAGGGTTGAGCGGGGCGCAATCGTTTCAGTGGTGACCGCTCCCGTGATTGTCGTCGCTACGCCGGAGTACACGGTCCCGGCGCCGGCAACGGGTACCGTCAGCTACCCGAAGTCGGCACGCCCTGGTGCCGCGGTGGCTGCGGGAGCAGTGCTCGCGTACGTGAACGGGGCCAAGGTCAAAGCGCCAACGGCAGGCATAGTCGTGGAACGGGTTCTGCCGTCCACCGCCAAGGCCCACGCCGGAGTGCCCTTGGTGTCCATCCGCTACGGCGGGTTTGGGGTAGCGGGCCGGATCCCAGTCGAGCAGGGTTTCCGAATCCTCTCGGACCCGACTGTCGCCCGGGTGCAGGTCGATCCCGGACCAGGTCCCGTCGACTGCCGTCCTGTGCGCCCGCGAACGGTTCCCGACCTTGACGAAACCCTCGGCCCGCGACTTGATGTGCTGTGCTTGCTGGAAGACGGGGCGGGTGTCGTCGAGGGGCTCCCGGGAACCATCGGCGTCGAGATGGGACGCGTTGCCGACGCGCTCGTACTGCCGCTGACGGCCGTGGCAGGCAGTGCAGAGACCGGGATCGTGGCCCTAGTCGCAGGGGATAGCGTCACGAACGTCCCAGTCGAACTTGGGATCAGCGATGGGATCAACATCGAGATCCGTTCCGGGGTGAGCGAAGGCGATCTGGTGCTGCCCTGGGGTCCAGACCTCGCTACTGCAGTGACATGGTGACGGATCGGCCTTCCGCGCATGGAGTCTTGAGGGCTCGCGGTCTCGTGCGCAATATTCCGATTCCCCGCCAAGAGCCACTTCGCTTGTTAGAGAACGTGGATCTCGACGTCGGGCCGGGCGAATCGATCGCAATCATGGGGGTCTCCGGCTCGGGAAAGTCCTCGCTGCTCGCGATACTAGGGCTCCTGGCCGTGCCGGGTTCCGGTGAGGTCACTGTGCACGAGCAGCGAGTGACCGGCATTTCCGATCGACGGCGCGCGCGAGCGCGTAACAAGCACATTGGCTTCGTCTTCCAGTCGTATTCGCTCGTGCGTCATCTGAATGCATTTCAGAATGTCGAATTGCCGCTTCTATATGGCGAACGTATTCCGAAGCGCGAGCGGATACGACGGGTACGACAAGCTCTTTCAGTCGTCGGGCTGGAGAATCGGCAGCGCTCACGCCCGCGGCAGCTCTCTGGAGGAGAGCAACAACGAGTCGCGATCGCTCGCGCGCTCGTGAGCGCTCCGAGCATCATCCTCGCCGATGAGCCGACGGGCGCCCTGGACGTCAGCACCGCGGAAACCGTGCTCGAAGTGCTGTTCGACGCATGCCGGCAGAACGGCTGCGCACTCGTGATCGTGACACACGACAAGGATGTGGCCGCCCGCGCCCAGCGTGTCTTACGTCTGGCGAACGGCACGCTCACGAAGGCTGCAGCGACGTGAAGACGCTCCGCCACGGCTGGAGAGAACTGCGCGCGCACCCCGGGCGAAACGCCCTCAATGCACTCAGTCTGCTCGTCGGCGTGCTCGCCGTAGTAGGCATCGTCGCAACGGGCACCGTTCTCGGACAGATCGCCGTGGGCGGGGCAGAGCAATCGAGCGGGCGTCGTGCTACCTACAGTGCCGAAGTCACGACCATTGCAGTCGACCCCGAGTCCTTGCAGTCCGCACTCTCGGCCCTCGAGCCGCTCACCGCGACGGGGGGCGGGGGTGCGCTTCTGCTTGGCAATGCCGCGCCCGTCGGCCTCGCGACCGGCGCACGAATCACATCGGGTCAACCCTTCGAGGCCGCGATCGTGACCTTCGTCGCCGGCGATCTGTCGTCGGTACGCCGGCTGCCCGTCATCGACGGCGTTGCCTTGAGCGCGGATCGGGTTCTGCCGCCTCAGTTCATGGTCAACCAAGCTGCCGAAGAGAAGTGGGGCCCACCGGGCACCCGGATGGCGCTCGTGATCGGACCACGCGCGCGACCTACCATCGGCACGATCGTCGGTGTCATCGCCGACGGGCAGCCCACCCCGATGGTGTATGCGAGCGGATTGGCTTTCGTGAAGTTTCAGACTGCTCTCAGCGAAGCCTCCGTCACCCTCTTGCTTCACCATCCGTTCGCATCCCAGCAGACGATCTACGAGGTGGCGACAGATGTGGCTCGAACCGCTGGATGGCGGCTCGACGAGCAGAGCTTTCAGCGCGTCGATCAAGTAGATCAATTGCTCGCCAGCCTGCGTGTGCAGCAAATAGCCTTCGCCATCGCCGCACTCATCGGCCTGGTCACTGCTGCCATCGGGATACTAAACATCGGACTCGCGAGCATTCAGGAGCGTGCACGAGAGCTCGTCATCCGTCGCGCTCTCGGTGCCACGAGGGCGCAGATCATCGGGCAGATGCTGGTCGCCGCCGTGCTCATCGCGCTTCTCGCCTCGGTGCTGGCGGCCGCCGTGGTGATCGGGCTCATCGTCGCCTGGGTGCCCGACCAGATACCACAAGGTTCTGCACTCGATCCCCCCGGCGTGCCATGGTCGGCCCTTGCTGTCGGCACCCTAGCCGCCTGCGTGACCACGTTGCTCGGTTCGGCCGTGCCGGCTGTTGCCGCCGCGCGTCTCGACATCGCGACGGCACTGCGCGACTAGGGCACAAGCAACTTCTGCCGGCCGCACGGTCGCGATGGACGTCAGACCGCCGTGTTCACCGGCAATGGAACTCGTGGTGGAAAGATGTGCGCATGGACGGCGACACGCTCCTGGACGAGTCGGGCACGACGCGTGACCGGCTCGACGACGACTTCGACGACTTCGACGTCGATGCGGGCGACGAGACGCTGCCGGCCGACCGGTTCCTCGATCGGGAGCTGAGCTGGCTCGCGTTCAACCGGCGAGTGCTCGAACTGGCCGAAGACCCCACCGTGCCGCTGCTGGAGCGCGCAAACTTTCTCGCGATCTTCGCCACCAACCTCGACGAATTCTTCATGGTGCGCGTCGCCGGACTGAAACGGCGGATCGCCACCGGCATCGCCGTGCCGAGCAACAGCGGGCGCTCCCCCACCGAAGTGCTCGCCGCAGTAGGCGCGAAAGCCCACCAATTGCAGGAGAGGCACGCCGCGGCCTTCCGCGACCTGATCAAGCCCGCCCTCGACGAGGCGAACATCCACATCGAGGCGTGGTCCGATCTCGGCGAACAGGATCGCGCTCGAGTCGACGAGCTTTTCACCAAGCGCATCTTCCCCGTGCTCATGCCGCTCGCGGTCGACCCCGCGCATCCGTTCCCCTACATCTCTGGGCTCTCGCTCAACCTGTCGATCCGGGTGCGCAACCCCAAGACCGGTCGCGTCGAATTCGCCCGGCTCAAGGTTCCGCAAGTGCTGCCCCGCTTCGTGAAGCTCCCGGATGACGACAGCGGGCGGGTGCGCTTCATCCCGCTCGAAGATCTCATCTCGAACCACCTCGGGGAACTGTTCCCGGGAATGGAGATCCTCGAACACCACGAGTTCCGGGTGACCCGCAACGAAGACGTCGAAATCGAGGAAGACGAATCCGAGAACCTGATCCAGGCGCTCGAGCGGGAACTGCTGCGCCGCCGTTTCGGGCCGCCCATCCGGCTCGAGATCACCGACGACATGGACGACGTGACGCTCGGCCTGCTCATGCAGGAACTCGACATCACCGAGCACGAGGTGTACCGGTTGCCGGCGCCCCTCGACCTCGGCGGACTCTTCGAAATCACACGCATCGACCGACCGCACCTGAAATATCCGAAACTGGTGCCGGTCACCCCGGCCCGGCTGCTGCCATCGGACCCGACGGCGCCGCCCGACGTCTTCGCCGCGGTCGCGCGCGCAGACGTGCTCGTGCACCATCCCTACGAATCGTTCGCGACGAGCGTGCAAGCGTTCCTCGAACAAGCCGCCGCCGACCCGAACGTGCTCGCGATCAAGCAGACGCTCTACCGCACGAGCGGAGACAGCCCGATCGTCGAAGCGCTCATCGACGCAGCCGAATCGGGCAAAGCGGTGCTCGCCCTGGTCGAAATCAAGGCCCGGTTCGACGAAGCCGCGAACATCACGTGGGCGCGGAAACTGGAGAAAGCGGGCGTGCATGTCGTGTACGGACTGGTCGGGCTGAAAACCCACTGCAAACTCGCGCTCGTCGTGCGGCAAGAGTCCGACGGCGAACTGAAGCACTACAGTCACATCGGCACCGGCAACTACAACCCGAAAACCAGCCGGTTGTACGAAGACCTCGGCCTGCTCACCGCCGACGACCAGGTCGGCAAAGACCTCACCCGCCTGTTCAACGAACTGAGCGGCTATGCGATCGAGAAGAAGTTCAAACGCCTGCTGGTCGCACCGCTGCACTTGCGCAAAGGGCTGCTCAAACGCATCCAGGCCGAAACCGACAATGCGAGGGCGGGCAAGCCCAGCCGCATCCGGATCAAAGTCAACTCGATCGTCGACGAGTCGATCATCGACGCGCTCTACCGGGCGAGCAACGCGGGCGTGCCCGTGGACGTGTGGGTGCGTGGCATCTGCTCGCTCAAACCGGGCGAGCCGGGACTGAGCGAGAACATTCGGGTGCGTTCGACCCTCGGCCGCTACCTGGAGCATTCGCGCATCTTCTGCTTCGCGGGCGACGGCGACCCGCACGTCTACATCGGCAGCGCCGACATGATGCACCGCAACCTCGACCGGCGCGTTGAGACGCTCGTGCGACTGACCGACCCGGAACACCTCGAGCGAATCGAGAACCTGTTCGACCTCGCGTTCGCCGACGCCACCTCGTCGTGGCATCTCGACGCCACCGGCCAGTGGTCTCGCCATCGGGTGCGAGACGACGGTACGCTGCTGAACGACCTGCAGAGCAGCCTGATGCGACAGCTCGCACCGCGAAGAAGACCGGGGGCCGCAAGGTGAGTTCGACTCGAGCGCCCGTGATCGCGGCGGGCGCCCTGTGCTGGCGCGTGGTCGACGGCCGGCCGGAACTGCTCCTGGTGCACCGCGAACGGCACGACGACGTCTCGCTGCCCAAAGGCAAGCTCGAGCCGGGTGAGAGCCTGCCGGCCGCAGCGGTGCGCGAGATCGCGGAAGAGACCTCCCTCCACGTAGCGCTCGGCGCACCATTGGGCACGGTCGAATACGAGCTGCCGAGCAAACGGCAAAAGGTCGTGCACTACTGGAGCGCCGAAGTCGAGTCGGCACGTATCGAGCAGTGGCGATTCGAGTCGAACGACGAGGTCACCGAACTCGAATGGGCATCGCCGGATGCCGCGCGCAGCCGGCTCAGCTACGAGCACGACCTGAAGATCATCGACCGGTTCGAAGAACGCTTCGAGGCCGGCACCGCCCGGACCTTCGCGATCATCGCATTGCGTCACGCCAAAGCGGTGCCGCCGTCGGAACACCACGGACCGGATGCGGCTCGACCCCTGCTCAAACGCGGCGAACAGCAGGCCAAGAACATCGTGCCCGGGCTGGCCGCTTACGGACCGGCCAAGATCGTGAGCAGCACCGCGACACGATGCCTCGCGACCGTGCGACCGCTCGCGAAAGCCTCGGGACTGCCGGTTAAGCAGACCGCTGCGCTCAGTCAGGATGCGCACATGGACGGCCGGTCGGATGCCGCATCCGTGGTCGAAAAGCGCTTGCGCAAGCAGCGGACCGCCGTCGTGTGCAGTCACAGTCCGGTACTGCCCGAGATTGCCGAAGAGCTCGCGCGGCTCACCGGTGCACCGGCACCGGGCGATCTGCGCCGCGCGGCGATGCTCGGCACCGGCTGCTACTCGGTGTTCCATGTGCCGTCGGGCGATCGCGCATCAGGCATCGTCGCTGTTGAGACGCACGGTCCGACCGTCTGAGCATCGACCGGGATCCCGGCGCCGTGTTCACCTCCTGTTCACCTGCAACGGCGACCTTGTCAGCATGGGATCGACCGCGAGGCACGACCGCGTGACTCGCCATCGTATTCGCACCGATCGCACGGCATCCGTTCTCGTCGGTGTGCTCGCAGGCGCCATCGCACTCAGCTCTTGCGCC
>CAYRUW010000021.1:0-14612 GCA_964427465.1 uncultured Diaminobutyricimonas sp. | reverse complement strand
CGCGCTCGACCGATACCACGGTGGATAGCGGCACCGAGCCGCCGGTTCCCGTGCCGCCCTGGCCGCCTTGATCGAGTCGACCTGGCTCTGGCCGCCTCGCGACCAGGCCACGGCCAGCCCTTGCGGGATCAGATAGTTGCGCGCGTATCCGTTCTTCACCTCGACCACGTCGCCGGCAGAGCCGAGCCCGGTGACCTCATGCGTGAGAATCAACTTCGACATCCGTGTCCTCCTAGCGGCCCGAGCCCGAGTACGGCAGCAAAGCCATCTCGCGCGCGTTCTTGACCGCACGCGCGATGAGGCGCTGCTCCTGCACCGAGACACCCGTGATGCGTCGGGCGCGGATCTTGCCGCGCTCCGAGATGAACTTGCGGAGGGTAGCGACATCCTTGTAGTCGATTACCCCCACCCGCACGGACTTCGCCGGGGCGGCGTTCTTACCGCCCTTGGCTCCGCGATTCTTGCGGCGATCGCCGCTGCTTTTTCCTGCCAATTCCTTGTTTCCTTAGCTGATCTGTCTGCCGCGATCTCTGACGGCTAGAAAGGTGTCTCGTCGTTGTAGCTGCCCGGAGTGTTCCACGCGTCCGCGCCACCGGCACCGGCGGCCGGAGCCCACGGCTCGTCGGCTGCCGCGCTGCTGGACTGGCCGCCGCGGGCACCGCCGGACGTGCGAGTCACTTGCGCTGTCGCGTACCTCAGCGACGGGCCGATCTCGTCGACCTCAAGCTCGATCGCGGTGCGCTTCTCGCCTTCCTTCGTCTCGTAGGACCGCTGCCGCAGCCGGCCCTGAGCGATGACGCGAGAGCCCTTGGTGAGCGAACCCGCCACGTGTTCGGCGAACTCGCGCCAGCACGACGCGCGCAAGAACAGCGCCTCGCCGTCCTTCCACTCGTTGTTCTGCCGGTCGAAGGTTCGCGGCGTGGAGGCGATCGTGAAATTCGCGACCGCGAGTCCGCTCTGGGTGTATCGCAGTTCTGGATCGGCGGTGAGATTACCGACCACGGTGATGACGGTTTCGCCTGCCATGGCTAACTCGCTTCCTTAGCGCTCTTGCGCGCCGACTTGGCCTCGGCCCGCTGGTTCGCGGCAGCGACCTGCGCGATCGCCTCTTCGGCCCGCAGCACCTTCGTGCGCATGATCGCTTCGTTGAGCTTCAACTGACGGTCGAGTTCGATCGTCGCTGCGGGGTTCGCGGTGAAATTGACGACCGCGTAGATGCCTTCGGACTTCTTGTTGATCTCGTAGGCGAGCCGGCGACGGCCCCAGATGTCGACGTTCTCGATCGTGCCCCCGTCGCCCCGGACGACCTCGAGGAACTTGTCGAGGCTCGGCGCCACGGTCCGCTCGTCGACCTCCGGGTCGAAGATGACCATCAACTCGTACTGATGCATGACTAACCCACCTCCTCTGGACTAGAACGGCTGCAGACGGTCTGCAGCAGGAGGGTATGTGCACCGTCCGGGCGACCAGCGCGCGGACAACCTTCGTATTGTAGGCGGATGCGGGTCGCGGCTCAACCCCGATCGCCGGATCGCACGTGGCACATTCCACTCCATCCGGGCGTCGGTTCGAGCACATCCATGCGAGGTGCTCGCTGCCCGAGTGTGCAGCTGGCGCGCTACTGGCCGGCCCCCAGCGCCTGGCGCACGAGGTCAAGCGCCCGTCCGGGGTCGATTCCGCTCGTGCGCACCAGGTCGGCGAACCGCTGCGCCGCCTCCTGGGCCTCGCGCTCCGCGGCATCCGTGGACCAGGCCACGAAAGTGCCGTTCCGGCCGCGGGTCTCGAGAATGCTGTCGTGCTCGAGTTCGCGATAGCAGCGCGCGACCGTGTTCGGCGCCAGTCCCAGTTCTTGCGCGAGTTGGCGCACCGTGGGCAGTTTCGCTCCCGCTGCCAGCTCGCCGGAATGAATGCGGGCAAGAAGCTGCTGCCGGAGCTGCTCGAACGGCGGCACCGGGGATTCGGGTTCGATCCTGTACGAGGTCACTTGGCGGCCCGGGTACCGGAAGCGCCGCCACCACTGGAGTGCCATTCCAGCAGGCGACGCTCTGCCTCCTCGGGCCCCAACGGGCCCTCCTCGAGGCGCAACTCGAGCAAATACCGGTAGGCGGCACCGACCTCGGGGCCCGGTTCGATCCCCAGAATCCGCATGATCGCCTCACCGTCGAGGTCCGGTCGGATCGCATCGAGTTGCTCCTGCTCGGCGAGCCGGGCGATCCGGGTCTCCAGGTCGTCGTACGCGCTCGCGAACCGGGCGGCCTTTCGCCGGTTGCGGGTGGTCACATCCGCCCGCACGAGGATGTGCAACCGCTCCAGCAAATCTCCCGCGTCGCGCGCGTATCGCCGGACCGCCGAATCCGTCCACGCTCCATCCGCGTAGCCGAAGAACCGCAAGTGCAGTTCGATCAAGCGCGCGACCTGGCGCGTGGTCTCATTGTCGAAGCGCAATGCGCGCAGCCGTTTCGTCGCGAGTTTCGCGCCCACGACATCGTGGTGGTGAAAACTCACCGCGCCGCCCGGTTCCACCTTCTTGGTCGCCGGCTTGCCGATGTCGTGCAGCAGGGCCGCGAGCCTCAGCACCAGGTCCGGCTCCTGCTCCGGATGCCGCGCCCGCTCGAGTGCGATCGCCTGATCGAGAACGGTCAGCGAATGCTCGTACACGTCCTTGTGATGAGCATGCTCGTCGATTTCGAGCCGTAGTGCGGGGATCTCAGGCAGCATCACGTCAGCGACGCCCGTATCGACGAGCAGCTCGATCCCGGCCCGGGGCCGATCGCAGCGCAACAGCTTCGCGAGTTCGTCGCCGATCCGTTCGGCCGAGACGATCTCGAGTCGGCCGGCGAGCCGTGACATCGCCTGAGCAGCGGCGCTGTCAACGCCGAAGCCGAGCTGGGCGCTGAATCGCGCCGCCCGCAACATCCGCAACGGGTCGTCGCCGAACGAGACCTCGGCGGGTCCAGGCGTGCGCAGCATCTTGGCGAGCAGGTCTTCGACCCCGCCGGAAGGGTCCGCAAGCTGCCGCTGCGGCAGGCGCAGCGCCATGGCGTTGACGGTGAAATCGCGGCGCGTGAGATCCGTTTCCAGGCTCGTACCGAACGCCACCGCCGGTTTGCGCGTCACGCCGTCGTACGCGTCGCTGCGATAGGTCGTGATCTCCACCTGCAGCCCATCGATTTTCGCGCCGATGGTGCCGAATGCGCGTCCGACATCCCAGTGCGCGGATGCGATCGGTGCGACGATCTCGACAATGCGGTCGGGAACGGCGTCGGTCGTGAAGTCCAGATCGTTTACGTCTCGACCGAGAAACGCATCGCGCACCGGGCCGCCCACGAGCGCCAGTTCGCATCCCGCTGCCGCGAATGCATCGGCGAGCCGCGCGACCGGCGGAAGATCTGCGAGATCGCTCAATCGGCGAATGGCCGAGGCGACGCTTTCCATGGCTTCCAAAGTCTAGGGCACGGCTCGTAGCGGGGCGCGAGTGCGTGCACACCCGCCGTGGCGGCGGGCTCTCGTAGACTCGTGCACATGTCGGCCGATCCGTTTCCCCTGCTCGGCCGGTGGCGATGAGCCGGACCCTCGCGGCGCTCCTGGCGGCGCTCGTGGGAATCGCACCGGGCGCGGCGGTTCCCGCGCCCGAAGCAACCCCCGCCGAGGTCTCGGTCACGGTCATCCCGCAGAGCAGTGGAGCGCTGAAGCCGGACGACGCACTGAGGGTCTCGGTCGTTGTGACCAACGACGGGGCCGGCACGGTGACCGAGACGACCGCGTCCCTCTACTTGAATCGATCGCCGATCGGCACTTCGGACTTGCTGAACTCATGGTTCGCTCCCGATGGCGACTCTCCCGCGCCCTCCGGCGTTGGTCTCGCGGAGGTTCCGCTCGGTCCGGTCGGGCCCGGCGAGACGGCGCGAGCCTCGTTCGAAGTCGATGCCGCCAAGCTGGGCCTCGGTTCCACCTGGGGGGTCCGCCCGCTCTGGGTCACCGTCGATGTCGGCGGGGCTCCGGCGATCGGCCGGAGCGCGATCGTATGGAAACCCGATGGTGGCTCACCGGCAGCGCGGCTTGCGATGGCGATGCCGTTGACTGTGCCGCCGACCGCGTCGGGACTCATCCCTGCCGACGATCTCGAGGCCTACACCGCGCCTTTCGGTCTGCTCACCCGGCAGCTCGACGCGGTGCAGGGAACCTCTGTCGCCATCGGCATCGACCCGATGATCCTCGCTTCGATCCGCGTGCTCGGAACCAATGCGCCGCAGAGCGCCCTCGATTGGCTGGAGCGGCTGCGCGGCCTGCGGAACGAGACCTTTCCACTCGGATACGCCGACGCCGATGTTTCGACGATGGCACAAGCGAACGGCGAGGTTCTCGCTCCGCAGTCGTTCGCGTTCGCATTGGGCGCACCGCTTGTGGAACCCGATAGCGCTGACGGCGAGACTCCGACGAGCACGCCCACCGGTTCGCCCCCGCCGGAGGCACCCGTGACCGACGAGACGGTGCTGGACTGGAACTACACGTTCGGCTCACTCGCATGGCCCTACCGCAACACGGTCGTCGCAGATGACCTGCCGGTCTTCGCCGAGGCGGGTCATGACACGCTCATTCTCGACGCTGCCAATCTCCGGGCAAGCGGCCCGGGCTCGCTACTGCGGGTCGGCGAGATGTCAGTGCTGGCAAGCCTCCCGGGACTGACCGACATGCTCCGGGAGAGCGCGAATGCGGTCACCGGGAACGACTTCGCCGCCGCGAGCGCGCAATTGAGTGCGGCGCTCGCGGTGCTGGCCGCGGAATCCGGCGAGCGGGCGCTGTTCGCGACACTGGGACGCTCGAACCCGTCGGGTGACTCGCGCGCGCGGCAGACCCTCGCGCTCCTGGATTCGCTCGACTGGGTGCGCATGGTTCCGCTCTCGGCAGCGCTCGACGGTCCGGCCGTCTCGGCCACGATCGTGGACAAGCCGGTCAGCGGCGAGCGGATCGAGCAAGCCCAACGTTTGCTCGAACTCGAACAGCTGGAACACGCGTTCGCCACGGTCGCCGACGATCCCGTGCAGATCACGGCGGAGCGGCGGCTGCGAGTGCTCGCGCTGCTCGGGAACGCGTGGCGCTACGAGCCCGAGCAGTGGGCCGAACAGGTGGAAGGGTTCGAGAGCGAATCGCAAGCGCTGCGCACTTCGGTGTGTGTGGTCGAGACGAGCCAGATAAACGTGTTCAGCGACCGGGAGACGCTGCCGATCTACGTTGGCAATTCGCTCGACGTACCGGTCACGGTCTATGCGACCGTGCGACCGGACAGTCCACAGCTGGCCGTGCGCGCTACCAACGTCGAGATCACGATCGAACCGCAGTCGACATCCCGGCAGTTCATCGTTCCGGTGCAATCCGTCGCGAACGGGCAAGTCGACATCACGATCACGCTCACGAGCCGCACGGGAGTGCACGTTTGCACTGCCGAACGGGTCACCGTCAATGTGCAGGCCGGCTGGGAGACTTTCGGCACCATCGTGATCGGCCTCGCAGTGCTTGCCCTGCTCGGGGTCGGCATCTTCCGCACGGCAAGGAGGCGCCGAGCGGTCACGGTCGGCGCGGACGAGAAGGTCGTGTTCGAGGGCCGCGCGAGCGGTGCGGACACGAACGCGGACAGCGACGTGCCCGAAAGCGGGAAGGACGCCGATGAGTGAGGCGGCCGTGCCCGGAGGGATAGGCCGGGCGAGCCTGCTCATGGCTTCGGGCACTCTCGTCTCGAGGGCGCTCGGTTTCGTCAAAGTCATCGTGCTCGCGAACACGATCGGCCAGGTCGCGAGCGCTAGCGCGAACGCTTTCGGTCTGGCCAACCAGTTGCCGAACAACGTATACGCGCTCATCGCGGGCGGCATCCTGAGCGCTGTGCTCGTGCCGCAAGTGGTGCGGGCAAGCATGGGCGAGGACCAGGGCCAGTCGTTCGTGAACAAGCTCGTGACGCTCGGCGTCGTGCTGTTCGCCGCTCTGACCCTGATTGCGACACTCGCCGCACCGCTGCTGGTGCGGCTCTACGCGCAATCCTCGGGCGAGGACGGCGGTGCCGGTTTCGGCCCGCAGACGATGGCCCTCGCGACCGCGTTCGCGTGGTGGTGTCTGCCGCAGATCTTCTTCTACGCGCTCTACAGCCTGCTCGGGGAAGTGCTCAACGCAAGACGCGTGTTCGGTCCGTTCACGTGGGCTCCGGTTATCAACAACATCGTCGCGATAGCGGGCCTGGTTGCGCTCGGGATGCTGTTCGGGGACGCCGATCCGAGGTCGCCCGGGGTCTGGACGCCAACGCTCATCGCAGTGCTCGGCGGCTCTGCCACGCTCGGCATCGCCGCTCAGGCTCTCGTGCTGATTTTTTTCTGGCGGCGGACGGGGCTCACGTTCCGGCCGGACTTCCGGTGGCGTGGCGTGGGCCTCGGTCGCACCGGGCAAGCCGCCGGCTGGGTGTTCGGCATGATCCTGGTCACCCAGCTCGCGGCGATCGTGCAGACGCGCGTGGCCTCGCTCGCGAACGACGCGGCATCCATCGCCACGTTGCAGAACTCGTGGCTCGTGTTCATGCTCCCGCACTCGGTGGTCGCGGTTTCGATCGCCACCGCCTACTTCACCCGGATCGCGGGGCACGCCGGCACGGGCGACCTGCCTTCGGTGCGAACCGACGTCTCTTCGGCACTACGAGGCATCTGGCTCATCGTCGTGTTCGCAGGGTTCGCACTCATGCTCGGCGCATTTCCGCTCGCGCGCGTGTTCGAGCAGGGCTTCGACGAGGTTTCGGCGATGGCGGGAGTGCTCATCGCGTTCCTGTTCGGCCTGCCCGCGTTCTCGACGGTGTTCGTGCTGCAGCGTGCCTTCTACGCGCTCGACGACACGAGAACGCCGTTCTTCGTGCAAGTCGGCTACGCGCTGTTCTTCGTGACCGGCATCCTGCTGGTCGCGGCGTTCGTGCCCGTGCCTTGGATCGCGGTCGGCATCGCCGGGATGACTTCGCTCGCTGCCACCGCCCAGGCGATCGCGTTCGCCCTGATCTTGCGCCGGCGGCTTTCCGGGCTCGGCGCGGCCCTGCTCGTGCGGCGGTTTGCACAGTACCTCGGGCTCGCGATCGCATCCGGCGCGGCGGGGTTCGCGGTGTTGTTCGCACTCGGGGCTTGGTCGGCGGAGGGTTTCGCGCAATCCGGCATCCCACAGGCGCTTGCAACGCTGGCCGCTGCGGGGAGTGCGATGGGGCTCGTCTACCTCGGCTTGCTCTTGCTCGTACGCAGTCCTGAACTCGGCGTCGTGGCCGGTCGGTTACGCGCGCGGCTCAAGCGCTGAGCGCCCGGGCGCTGGAATACCCGCGCCCTAGGATGGGTTGTACCGCGTGAATGCGCTGGTGAGCGCAGAGGAAGGTGCCTTAGTGCGTCAGGTGATCATCGTCGGTTCCGGACCCGCGGGCTACACCGCGGCCATCTATGCGGCACGCGCGAATCTCGAGCCTCTCGTCATCGCCAGTTCTGTGGAATTCGGCGGCGAGCTCATGAAGACCACCGATGTTGAGAACTATCCCGGATTCCCCGAGGGAATCCAGGGTCCGGATCTGATGACGCGGATGCAGACGCAAGCTGAGCGCTTCGGTGCCGAGATCGTTTACGACGACGTCGTGAAGCTCGAGTTGACCGGACCGGTGAAGCGAGTCACGCTCGGCAGCGGTGCCGTGCACGAGTCGCATGCGCTCATCTACGCAACGGGCTCGGCCTACCGAAAGCTCGGGCTCGAGGACGAGAGCCGGTTGAGCGGATACGGCGTCTCTTGGTGTGCGACATGCGACGGCGCGTTCTACCGCGAGAAGAAGGTCGCGGTCGTCGGCGGGGGCGACTCCGCGATGGAGGAGGCGACGTTCCTCACGAAGTTCGCGGACAAGGTCTATGTGATCCACCGCAAAGACACCTTGCGCGCGTCGAAGACCATGCAGGATCGCGCATTCGACAATCCCAAGATCGAGTTCCTATGGAACAAGCGAGTCGAGCGCATATACGGCGACCAGCTCGTAACCGGTGTGGGCCTCGTCGACACGATCGACGGCTCGGAGACCACTCTCGACGTGAGCGGACTGTTCGTTGCGATCGGTTCGGATCCGCGCACACATCTGGTGCACGGTCAGCTCGAGTTGACCGAGTTCGGCACGATAGCGGTCGAGGGCCGCAGTTCGCGCACGGGGGTGCCCGGCGTCTTCGCCGCGGGCGACGTCGTGGACCCGACCTACCGGCAGGCCGTGACCGCTGCAGGGTCCGGCACGGTAGCCGCTCTCGACGCCGAACATTATCTGGCATCGCTGCCGCAGCAGGTGGCGGCGAACGCCTGACAGGAAGACCGAGGGCTCCCCGCCGGGACCCCGAAAGCGAGGAAGGAAGACGATATGGCAACCCGCGCCGTCACCGACGCAAACTTCGAGCAGGAGGTGCTCAAGTCCGACAAGACGATCATGGTCGACTTCTGGGCGGAGTGGTGTGGCCCGTGCCGCGCAGTCTCCCCGATCCTCGACCAGATCGCGGCAGAGCACTCCGACAAGCTCGACATCGTCAAGCTCAATGTGGATGAGAACCCGCAGACGGCCATGAAGTACCAGATCACATCGATCCCGGCGATGAAGGTCTACCGCGGCGGCGAGGTCGTGAAGACCGTGATCGGCGCGAAGCCCAAGCCCGCGCTCGAGGCCGACCTGGCGGAGTTCCTGAGCTAGCACGAGGTACTCGAGCCGGGGCCGTACCGCCCGTTCGCTCTGTGCGCTATTGCGCGCGCGTATCCTGGAACGACGCGAAGGAACGGATCTATGAGCGATAAGGGCAATAACCTCGACCCGTGGTACGAGCACTACGCCGCGCGCACGGCCGGCCTGAGTGCCTCTGAGGTCCGAGCTCTCTTCGCTGTCGCCTCTAGGCCCGAGGTGGTTTCGCTCGCGGGCGGCATGCCATTCGTGTCGGCTCTGCCGCCCGAACTCGTGACCGCCGCAGCCGAGCGCGCGATCACGGCTCCGGGCGGGTTCGCCCTGCAATACGGTTCGGGTCAGGGCTCTCCCGTGCTCCGGGATCAGATCCTCGAGGTCATGGCGCTGGAGGGCATCAGCGGCAGCGCCGACGATGTCGTGGTGACCACGGGTTCGCAACACGCGCTCGAACTGGTCGCCAAGCTGTTCCTGGATCCGGGCGATGTCGTGATCGCCGAGGGTCCGAGCTACGTCACCGCGCTCGTGGTATTCCGCTCGTTCCAAGCCGACGTATCGCATGTCGAGATGGACGACGAGGGGATGGTGCCCCAATCGCTGCGCGAGCGGATCGCGACACTGCGGGAGCAGGGCCGGCGGATCAAGTTCCTCTACACGATCCCCACGTTCCAGAACCCCGCCGGGGTGACCTTGAGCTGGTCACGCCGGATGGAGATCCTTGAGATTGCGCGCGAGAACGGGATTCTGGTCGTCGAAGACAACCCATATGGGTTGCTTTACTTCGAATCGCCCCCTCCGCAAGCCATGCGTTCGGTCGACGACGCCGGTGTCGTCTACCTCGGCACTTTCTCCAAGACGCTCGCCCCCGGACTCCGGGTGGGCTGGGCGCTGGCTCCGCACGCCATCCGCGAGAAGCTCGTGCTCGCGAACGAGGCGGCGGTGCTCTCGCCGAGTTCCTTCACCCAGAGCATCATCTCGCAGTACCTTGCGACGGCAGATTGGCGCGGTCAGATCGATATCTTCCGCGACGTCTACCGAGAGCGCCGCGACGCCATGCTCGCAGCACTCGGGGAGTATCTGCCTAAGCTGACCTGGACCGAACCGGCCGGTGGTTTCTACGTGTGGCTCACGCTGCCGAATCATCTGGATTCTAAATCCATGCTGCCGCGTGCCGTGAAGGAGCTCGTCGCTTACACGCCTGGAACAGCTTTCTACTCCGATGGCGATGGTCGCAACCAGATGCGCTTGTCGTACTGCTATCCGTCGCCGGACTACATCCGCGAGGGGATCCGCCGGCTTGCCACCGTGATCAATGGCGAGCTGGATCTGCTCAGCGAGTTCGCCCAGACCGGCCCAGTGCTCCGCGTGCGCGACGAGCGCGGCGTGATCAGTCCACCACCGAACCTCGGCTAGGAGAAAATGGATTCATCGGTGAAACGCGTCGTAGTGCTCGCCGGCGGCATCTCGCACGAGCGAGACGTGTCGTTGCGTTCCGGCCGGAGAGTGGCAGACAGTATCGCCAAGCACGGTGTCACCGTTGAGCTTCGCGATCCGGATTCGACCCTGTTCGAATACTTGCGGAAATCGCGACCGGATGTCGTCTGGCCGGCCCTGCACGGAGCGAGCGGCGAAGACGGTGCGCTTCGCGGTCTTCTCGACTTCGCCGGCATCCCCTTCGTCGGTTCCCGATCGGATGCGGCGCGCCTGGCCTGGGACAAGCCGACCGCCAAGACGATCGTCGGCCGCGCGGGAATCCGCACCCCGGCCTCGATAGCACTGCCCCGCGAGGCTTTTCGCGAGCTCGGTGCCGGTGCTGTGCTCGAGGCGATAGCTCAGGAGTTGCCGATTCCGGTCGTCGTCAAGCCCGCTAAAGGCGGCTCCGCGCAAGGCGTGACGATTGTGAGCGATCCCGCGGTGCTGCCACGCGCCATGGTCGATGCCTACACGTACTCGGATGTGGCGCTCATCGAGCAGCAGATCACGGGCACCGAGATCGCGATCGGCGTGATCGACACGGGAGGGGGGCCGGAGGCCTTGCCTGCGGTCGAGATCGTGCCGCACTCGGGCGTGTACAGCTTCGAGGCGCGGTACAACGCGGGCGAGACGAGCTTCTTCGTACCGGCACGGCTCGACGACCGGTACGCCCGGCGCGCTGCGGAAGCTGCTCTGGGCGCCTACTCTGCCCTGGGCATGCGTCACATTTCCCGAGTGGACCTCATTGTCGATGGCGCGGGCACCCCGTGGTTCCTCGAGGCGAATGTGCTTCCGGGTCTCACCGAGACGTCGCTGCTGCCGCAAGCCCTCGAGGCGGCCGGTCACGACCTGGGCTGGGTCTACACCGCCCTCGCCGAAGCCGCCTTGCGCGAATCCCTCGCCTGATCGAACCGTCGGCCGTCGCCGACATGGCGGCCTCGCGGGTTCGTTCGGTCTCGCGGGTTCGTTCTGTGCCGTTCGCTACCGGCTCGGCCGCTCGCCAACACCGAGCCCGCCTGCGCCGAGCCGCGCCGGGCTAGCCGGGGAAGCCGGGTTCGCCGAGTTCGGCCAGGATTCGATTCAGGTCCGCGATCGTGGCGAATTCGACGACGATGCTGCCCTTCTTGGCACTGAGGTTGATCCGCACTCGAGTGTCGAGGCGATCGCCGAGACGTTCCGCGATCTCATTCAAGTGACCTTGCCGGCCGCCCGCGCTCGGCTTGGCCTTTCGCGCTGTCGGCGCCGTCTTCCCGGCCGCCGCCTCCGCTGCCCGCACCGAAAGCTCTTCGTTCACGATCTTGTCGGCGAGCCGTTCCATGGCGAGCGTGTCGCCAGCACCGAGGATCGCGCGCGCATGTCCCGCGCTGAGCACGCCCGCGGCCACCCGCTTCTGCACATTCGGCGGCAGCTTGAGCAAGCGCAGGGTATTCGTGATCTGTGGCCGGGAACGCCCGATCCGGGCCGCCAGCTGATCCTGTGTGATGCCGAAGTCCGCGAGCAATTGCTGATACGCCGAGGCCTCCTCCAGCGGATTCAGCTGCGAACGGTGCAGATTCTCGAGCAACGCATCGCGCAACATGTCTTCATCTGCGGTGTTCTTGACCACCGCGGGGATGGTCTCCAGTCCGGCTTGCTTGCTCGCCCTGAGCCGGCGCTCACCCATCACGAGTTCGTACTGCGCACCGGAGAGGCCGTCTGAGAGCGGACGAACGACGATGGGTTGCAGTACGCCGACCTCGCGGATCGAGTGGACCAGCTCGGCCAGTTCCTCCTCATCGAATTCGATGCGCGGCTGTTGCGGGTTTGGCACTATCTCTGCGACCGGGATTTCGGCGAGCCGAGCGCCGGGGACAGCGACCAGTCCGTCTTCAGTCGTATCGCGCTCGGCGAAGAACACGTCCACCGGACGAGCCGAAGGCGCGGCATCGGCGGTTGGAATAAGCGCACCGATTCCCCGGCCGAGTCCCGTCCGCTTCGCCGCCATTACCGCCGTGCTCCTCTTCTTGCTATCTCAACCGCCGCCTCCCGATACGAGAGAGCCCCGGGCGAGCTCGTGTCGTAGGTGATGACGCTCTGACCATAGCTCGGTGCCTCAGATATGCGGACCGAGCGCGGAATCTGCGTGTCGAGAACTTGCTCCGGGAAGTGCTCTCGCACTTCTTGCGCCACCTGGTTGGCGAGGTTGGTGCGAGCGTCGTACATGGTCAGCAGAATCGTCGAGACCTCGAGCCTGGGGTTCAGGTGCTTCTGGATCAGCTCGATGCTGTTCAATAGCTGACTCAGGCCTTCGAGGGCGTAGTACTCGCACTGGATTGGGATGAGCACTTCACGCGCGGCGACGAAGGCGTTGATCGTGAGCAACCCGAGCGACGGCGGGCAGTCTATGAACACGTAATGCACTTCGACGCCCGGCTCCGCGAGGTACTTGTCGAGCGCCTTGCTCAAGCGCTGCTCCCGGGCCACAAGCGACACGAGTTCGATCTCGGCGCCTGCAAGATGGATAGTGGCGGGCACGCACGAAAGACCCTCGGCCTCGGGGCTGTCTTGCACGACTTCTGAGATAGCTCGCCCATCGACTATCACGTCGTACACGCTCGGGGTCTCCGCCCGATGCTCGACCCCCAGCGCCGTCGAAGCATTGCCTTGTGGATCGAGGTCGATTACCAGCACCTTGGCACCGGTGCGTGCCAGAGCAGTGGCGAGGTTGACGGCCGTCGTCGTCTTACCGACTCCGCCCTTCTGGTTCGCAACGGTGAGAATGCGCGCCTTATCGGGCAAGGGCAACTCCTGTGAATCGACCGCCTTGCGACGGAGCGCGATTTGCTCGAGCTCCCGTGCTAGCGGAGTCGAGTCGTCGTACGTGGTCTCGGTGGTCACCGTGTCAATTCCCCTCGAGATGTTTCACGTGAAACATGGCCTATCGGTTCTGCCGGATTTGCCTTGGCGGCGTCCGCCCCGAGCCACGGTCGGTCATCCAACTTTAGCTCTAAAGACGCGGGTCGGCTCCTCGAGCACGCCCTCGCCCAGCACCAGTACTTGGCTATCGGTCACACCGAATTTACGCATCGCGCGCTCTGCCTTCGCAATCTCGTCGTGCACACGTTCGCCCTTCATCAGCACGAGTTCGCCACCGGGCCGCAAGAGCGGTGCTGCGAGCGGGATGAGCTTCGCAAGCGCGCTCACGGCTCGCGCCGTCACCTGGTCGAGTTGCCCCTCAAGCCCCGAATCCTCGGCGCGAGCGCGCACGACCTCGACGTTGTCCAATCCGAGCCGGCGGGACTCTTCGAGAAGCCAATCGACCCGGCGCTCCATGGGTTCTATGAGAACGAGCCGGGCTTCGGGCCTCGCGATCGCGAGCACGATCCCCGGCAGTCCGGCACCGCTGCCGATGTCGCCTACCCGGCCGGACCCGATCAAAGGCGCGACGATAGCGCAGTTGAGCACGTGCCGGCTCCACAACCGCGCACGTTCGGCCGGTCCGATCAGACCGAGACGCTCACCGTGTTCGGCAAGATGCGCAGTGAATGCGCGGGCCTGATCGATCCGATTTCCGAAGAGCCGTGCTGCGGCACTTGGCTCGGGCTCGAGACCCGCGGTCGCAGATGTTTCACGTGAAACCACAGCGACTATGCCCGGGTGATCACGGGATGGCGATCGCGCCCCTCACCCTCGGACTCCGAAGTGAACCCGCGCTCAGCCACCAGATCGTGCACAAGCTTCCGCTCATAACTGGACATCGCCGGCAGCGACGCTCTCGTGGCACCTTCCTCGATCCGTGCGATCGCACGCTCGACGAGAGCGCTGAGCTCGGCCGCCCGCGCCTGGCGGGACCCGCCGATGTCGAGAATCAACCGCGAAAAGACGCCGGTTCGCGTCTGAACCGCTACCCGGGTGAGCTCTTGCAGCGCCGCAACGGTGTCTGGCTTGGACAGCAGGTCAAGGTTGCTGTCTTCATCGGAACTGACCGAGACGTACGCCCGCCCGGAGCGCACGGCGATATCGATGTCGCCGTCCAAGTCTGCGATATCGAGAAGCTCCTCGATGTAGTCCGCGGCGAGATCGCCCTCGGCCTCCAGCTCCGCGGTGCCGCGATCCGCCGCCTGGCCATTGGGAACCTCGTTCGGCGAATCGATCATTTCTTGCCCCCTTGCTTCTTGGCCCGGCTCTTGCTCACGGGCTGCTGACGCTGTGTCTTCTTGGGCTGCTCGGCGACGATCGTGGGGCTGTCCGGTTGCGGCTCCTCGATGCCCTTGCGCTGCCGGCGCTTGGCGAGCCTCGCCTCACGAGCCAGTGCCGCCTCGCTGCCCGGGGTGGGCATGTTCCGGATAACGATGAACTGCTGACCCATGGTCCAGAAATTGGAGGTGAGCCAGTAGAACATCACGCCCAGCGGGAACGCGAAACCGGAGAACGCGAACACGAGCGGCAGGATGTACAACAG
>CAYRUW010000020.1:0-14721 GCA_964427465.1 uncultured Diaminobutyricimonas sp. | reverse complement strand
TGCTGAAGATCAAGCACGTTCCCGAGCAACTGTTCGATGTGACGGTGTTCCCGGTCATGATCACACTGCTGTTCGCGTTCCTGTTCGGCGGCGCGCTCGCGGGCAGTGTCGAGAACTACATCCAGTTCTTGATTCCGGGCATCCTCGTGCAAGGCGTGATCATGATCACGATGTACACCGGGTTCACGCTCAACACCGACATTCAGAAAGGTGTCTTCGACCGATTCCGCTCCCTGCCGATCTGGCGCCCCTCGGTGATCGTCGGCATGCTGCTCGGCGATGCGGTCCGATTCACGATCGCTTCGGTCGTGGTGGTGGGCCTCGGATTGCTGCTCGGGTTCCGGCCGGCCGGCGGGTTGTTCGGAGTCGTCGCGGGAACATTGCTCTTGCTGCTGTTCGCCTTCAGCTTCAGCTGGATCTGGACCTACCTGAGTCTCATCCTGCGCACGCCGAACTCGGTAATGGGCGTGAGCATGATGATCATCACGCCCATCACGTTCGGCAGCAACATCTTCGTGGACCCGTCGACGATGCCCGGCTGGCTCCAGTCGTTCGTCGAAGTGAACCCGGTTTCGCACCTCGTCACGGCGGTTCGCGCGCTCATGGGTGGCATCCAGCCGGGTGCAGAAATCTGGCTCACTCTGATCTGGTGCGCGCTCCTGGTAGCGGTGTTCGGTCCGCTCACCATGATGCGTTATCGCTCGGCCGGCTAGTCGATTGCGGCGCACGGCGGCTAGGCCCGCACGCCGGCGCGCCCAGGCGCGACCGTCCGCTCGCGTGGACCGCTCAAGCTCGGCGTAGGGATGCCCAGGAGTGGCTGTGGAATTCGATGACGGAGCAACCGGTTGTCGCAAGGGATGACCGACCGTTCACTTGCGCTTTCCGTACTGGATCTGATCCCGGTGCGCACCAGGCAGACCTCGGCGGATGCCGTGGCGGCTTCCGTAGAGCTCGCCAGGGCCGCCGACGCTCTGGGTTTTAAGCGATACTGGCTCGCCGAGCATCACAATATGCCCTCGGTGGCGGCGACCTCGCCGCCCGTGCTGATCGGTGCGATTGCGGCGGTGACCGAGCGCATCCGGGTGGGCTCGGGCGGGGTCATGCTGCCCAATCACGCCCCGTTCGTCGTGGCCGAGCAGTTCGCCGCGCTCGAGGCGATCGCCGCCGGCCGGCTCGACCTCGGCATCGGCCGCGCACCGGGCAGCGATCCGGTGATCACCGCCTTGCTCGCCGGCAGCGGGCACACGAGTGACGTCGAGAGGTTTCCCGCTCACGTGCAGGATGTGATCGCCCTGCTCGGCCCGGACGGTGCGCAATTGAATGTACCCGGGCGGGAGCCGTACCAGGTGCGTGCGACCCCGGCTGCGGCGGGGAGGCCTGAAGTCTGGCTGCTCGGGTCGAGTCAATACTCGGCTGAACTGGCCGCACGGCTCGGCCTCCCCTACGTTTTCGCGAATCATTTCTTCGGCGAGGGCACCGAGCAAGCGCTCGAACTGTACAGACGCCGATTCGAGCCTTCGGCCTGGCTCGAAGCACCGCGCACTTTCCTCACCCTCAACGCGGTTGTCGCGCCCTCGAAAGACGAAGCGCACGCGCTGGCACTGCCCAATTTGCAACATATGGCCCGGTTGCGCACCGGCCAGCCGCTCACCGTGCTCGACACCGTCGAGGCGGCCCGGCGCGCAGATCTGTCCGCGGCGCAACGACAACTCGTGCAGGCGGCGTCGGAGAAGTGGGTGATCGACGAGCCCGTGCAGGCGGCCGCCAAGATCGTAGAGTTCGCCGAGCGGTTTGACGTGCACGAGGTCATGGTTTCGCCCGTCGCATCCGGATACGAAGGCGACCGGCCGGACTCGGCACCCGGCAGACTACGCACGCTCGAACTGCTGGCGGCGCAGTTCAGGCTCGGCTGACAGCCCGGCCGGCGGTCACGCGAAGTCAAGGGTTCTGCCAGCGGCGTAGGGCGCTCTCTCAGGAACGAGCGGTGTCTCGCTCTGGTCTGTGAAGATGAGGCGATGAGCGTCAAGGTCGCATCATTTCTCACCGGGCTGGGGGCGGCGATCCTCATGTTCACGGTCGCGATGATGGTCATCGAGCTTGCGTTCACCGACTTGCCTTTGCCGGTCAAGCTCGCACTCGGCGTCGCCACGTCGGTGGCACTCGGCGTCGTCGCTTCGCTGGTGCACTGGCGTGTCAAGCGCGAGGGTTCGGATTCGAGGCGATGAGCGGAAAGACGAAGGCCGTTCTCGTCACGATCGTGGTCGCGGTCGTGGCTTTCCTGCTCGCATGGGCGGTCGCCGAACTCCTGCTCGGCGCCTTCGTCTTCCTGGTCAAGCTCGCGATCGCGATAGTCGTGGCCGTGATCCTCGCGATCGCCGGCCTGGCGGTCTACTTGCGGATGAAGCGCGACTGAACCGCGCTGACCGTGCATCTGGCGGCCTCGCCGGCGGTCCCAACGAGAATCGGCGCGTCGCGGCGCGGATCTGGGCGAGACTTGGTGGATGCGGACTGTCGTCAAGAGACTGCCGGATGCGCCCGCGGACTTCTTCGAAGCCGAGGCCGCAGGTCTGCGCTGGCTGGCCGACGCCGGCGGGGCGAGGCTCGCATCCGTGGCCAAATTCGGTCCCGGGTTCATCGAACTCGAGTACGTGGAGCAGACGGCGCCCAGCCCGGATGCGGCGCGCAGTTTCGGCCGCGCGCTCGCCCGCACGCACACGGCGGGGGCTGCAGCGTTCGGCGCGCCGCCGGACGGCTACCAGGGCACCCTCTACATCGGCAGACGGGCGATGCCCAGTGCCCGCGAACGCAGCTGGGGCACGTTCTACGCGCGCGACCGGGTGCTGCCGTTCCTTCAGGTCGCGCTCGAGGCGGGCAATGTGAGCGGCGAGCACGCGCGCGTGGTTCGCGAGGCGTGCGCCCTGGTGGCGGCCGGCAGGTTCGACGACGACGAGCCGCCCGCGAGGATTCACGGCGATCTCTGGACCGGCAACGTGCTCTGGTCGCCCGATGGGGTCGTGCTGATCGATCCGGCCGCGCACGGCGGGCATCGAGAGACCGACCTCGCGATGCTCGCGCTGTTCGGTTGCCCCCATCTCGAGGACATCGTCGCCGGCTACGAGTCGGCTGCCCCGCTGCGGGAGGGGTGGCGTGCTCGTGTGCCGCTGCACCAGTTGCATCCGCTGGCCGTTCATGCTGCCGGTCATGGGCCCGCATATGGGACTTGGTTGCACGAGGCTGCGCTCGAGGTGATCGAATTGGCGGGTGCCGCGTGAGCGCGGGCACGCGGCCTGGCGGCGCGGCCCGGCTGACGACGCTCGCGCGGAGCACGATCGCAGCGGTGGCGTTCGGCACGATCGCTGCCGATATCTTGCTGACCGTTCTCGCTGCGGGCGGTGTGGACCTCGGCAACTATTTCGGCCAGTTCACGATCCTCAGCGTGCTGTTCGTGGGCTGCGTGGCGCTCGCGGGTGTCCGGGAGCAGCGCCTGCCGGCCTGGTGGGTGGAGGTGCGCGGTTCGGCGGTGGTCGCGATTCTCGTGACCGCTGTCCTGCATGCGCTGTTGCTCGGGGGCGCGGCCGGTGCATCCGGTCCGGTGGTGAACGCGGTGCTGCACCAGGTGGTGCCGGCACTTGCCGTGCTGGAGTGGTTGCTCGTGCCTTCTGCGCGCAGCCCGCGGTGGTGGAGCCCGCTCGCGGGGCTCGTCTTCCCGGTCGTCTATCTGGCCTACACGCTCGTGCGTGGGCTGTTCGTGGGCTGGTATCCGTATGCGTTCGTCGACCCGACATTGCCGGGCGGCTATGCTCGCCTGTTTTCGAGCCTCACGGTCGTCCTGGTCGCGTTCGTCGCGGTCGCGATCCTCGTCATGGTTGCCGGCCTTCTGCGGCAGAAGGCTTTACCGCCCGCGGATTGAACGGCAAGGTGGGAATGAAGGAACTCTTCACCGATCCTTTCAGTTGACAGCAACTTTTGTTGCTGCAATTATTGAGACTGAAATACAGGCCAAGGGAGGCGTGGGCATGCGCGTAGTAGATGCACTGGCGGATTGGCTATCAGCCGCAGGTATCACTCATTACTTCGGGTACGCGGGAGGGGCCATCTGGCCGATCCTCGACGGACTCATCGATCACCCCGAGATCAAGGGGATTCAAGCCAAGCACGAATCGCACGCCGTTCATCAGGCGGACATCTACTATCGCGAGACCGGCCGGATCGCCCCGGTCATCGTCACCAAGGGCCCGGGCATCATGAATGCGGTCGGCGGCATCGCCAGCGCCATGCACGACTCGATCCCGATGCTCGTGATCGCCGGCGGCACCGCCACGCACTTCCTCGGCAAGGCCGGCATGCAAGAGATGTACTACCACGCCTACGAAGACACCGTCAGCGTGCTGCGACCGATCACCAAGGGCGCGTGGATGACCGTCCGCCCCGATACGGTCATCGACACCCTCAATCACGCCATGCGCGTCGCCGTGAGCGGCCGCCCAGGTCCGGTATTCGTGCAGATCCCGACCGACATCCAGTCGACCGAGGTCGAAGGCAAGATCGTTCCGCCGGTGGCGCGCTCCGTGCGCACCGGGCAGCGTGCAAGCCGAGACGACGTGGCCGCCGCAGCGCGCATGCTGCGTGAGGCGAAGTCGCCGGTGCTGCTGGTCGGGGGCGGCCTTGGCCGCGGCGAAGACCCCACCGGCAAGCTCAAGAAGTTCGTCGACACCTACCGCATCCCCACCGCGACCACGCTCACGGCCAAGGGACTGCTCGCCGAGACGCACGAGTTCGCGCTCGGGCCGGTCGGCCGCTCGGGAACCGTTCAAGCCGCGGAAACCACTCGCGAGGCCGACGTCATGATCGCCCTGGGTGCGCGGTTCTCCGACAACAACGCCGGAAACTGGCGAAAGGGCGCCATCTACGACATCCCGAAGACCAAGCTCATCCAGGTCGACGTCGCGGCCGACGATGTCGGCCGCCACAACCAAGTCGAAAACGGCGTGATAAGCCAAGCAGGCACCATCCGCGAAAACCACGCCCAAGCGCTCGGACCCGAGCCGCTGGCAATCGACCCCTGGCGCGAGAAGGTCTCCGGTTTCAAGCAGTCGTGGGCCAAGGAGGTCGAAGAGGTCGTCACGGGCGACTTCGAGCGCATCCACCCGGGCCGTCTCTCGTATGAGCTCGGCGAGGCGATGAAGAAGGAGCCGCGCGCCCACGCCTTCATCGACGTCGGAGACATCATCCAGTACGCCGAGCCGTACATGACCATCCACAACCCGGGTAGCTGGCACATCAGCTCGGGCATGGCCGAAATGGGCTGGGCGACCGAAGGCGCGCTCGGCGCGGCGGTCGGGAACCCCGACATCATCCCGGTCGCGCTCACCGGCGACGGCGCGTTCCTGATGGGGCCGCAAGTGATGGCGACCGCAGTCGAGTACGGCGTGCCGTGCATCTGGGTGATCATCAACAACCAGGAACTGGGCATCGAGAAGAAGGGCGCGGGCAAGGCCTTCGGCCGCAACCACCCGTGGATCTTCTTCCGCACCCCCGACGGTCAGCCGTACAACCCCGACTTCGTCGCGATGGCTCGCTCGTTCGGCGGCGACGGCATACGGGTCGAGAAGGCGGAAGACCTGCCGGCCGCATTCGAGCAGGCCTTCGCAAGCGGCAAGCCGTTCGTGATCGACGTCGACACCGACCCCGACGTGCCGACCTACTTCACGCGGGGTCTCGACCGGGCGTACCCGAACAACTGGGTCAAGAGCTACGGAGCCGCAGGACAGCTGGAGCTGAAGTGACCTTGGAGCACCACCGGCAGATCCTCGTCGCCGGCGAGTGGGAGACATCGCAACTCGAACTCGTCTCCCGCTCACCCGGCACGGGGGAGGTGATCGGCCGCAGCTACCGCGCTACGGCCGATCAACTCGATCGGGCGACCGCGGCGGCCGTCGAAGCGTTCCAGATCACTCGCAAGCTCGCCTCCTACGAGCGGTCGGGCATCCTGCGGGCGATCTCCGAAGGTATTGCGGCACGTCGTGACAAGCTCGGCGATCTGCTGGCTCGCGAGGCGGGGAAGCCGCTGGCCGACTCGCTAACCGAAGTCGACCGCACTTCGTTCACCTTCCGCTACGCCGCGGAGGAGGCCGAGCGCATCTCGGGCGAACTCTTCCCGCTCGACTTGATTCCGAGCTCGAAAGGCAAGTGGGCGCTCACCCGGCGGGTGCCGCTCGGGCCGGTGGCCGGGATCAGTCCGTTCAATGTTCCGCTGAGTCTTTCGGCGCATAAGCTAGCCCCCGCGATCGCGGCCGGCGACACGATCGTGCTAAAGCCGGACTCCCGGGTCGCGCTGACCTTGCTCGAACTGGCAGACATCATGGTCGAGGCGGGCGTGCCGAAGGGCGCGTTGAGCGTGCTTCCCATGGATGTCGACGTTGCCGATGCCATGGTCACCGACGAGCGGTTCCGCTTGCTCTCGTTCACGGGCTCGGCGCGCGTCGGCTGGGACATGCGCGCGCGTGCCGGCACGAAGAACGTCGTGCTCGAACTCGGCGGAAACGCAGCTGTGATCGTCGCAGAGGATGCCGACCTCGACCTCGCGCTCAAGCGCACCCTCGTCGGCGCTTTCAAGTACGCCGGGCAGCTCTGTATCAGTGTGCAGCGCTTGCTCGTGCACCGCTCGCTCGCGGCCGAGTTCACCAGCCGGCTCGTCGAGGCGGCTCGTGGGCTCAAGCTCGGCTCGCCGCTGGAAGCTGGGGTCGACTTGGGGCCGATGATCTCCGAAGACGCTGCGCGCAAGACAATAGAGCTCGTCGAAGAGGCGGTCTCGAAGGGTGCACGGATACTCGTCGGCGGTACTCGCGAAGGCAGCTACGTCACCCCCACGATCGTTACCGACGTACCGCGGGCTGCAGCGCTCGCACGAGTCGAGGCTTTCGCGCCCGTGATGTCGATCGAGGTCTTCGACGAACTCGGGGAGGCCATCGACAAAGTCAACGACAGCGAATTCGGCTTGCAGACAGGAGTCTTCACGAGGGACATCCGCGCGATCTGGGAGTCGTTCGACGACCTCGAGGTCGGTGGCGTGATCGTCAACGACGTGCCCACCTACCGCATGGACCATATGCCGTACGGCGGAGTGAAGGAGTCGGGCCTCGGCCGCGAGGGCATTCGGTACGCGATAGAGCACATGACGGAGTTGCGAACGCTCGTCGTCACGCCGGGTTCGTGAGCCATGGCCGCGTACCAACTCGGGCAGTCTCCCACTGCTCTGGCAGACATCCGCGTGATCGACCTCTCCGACGCGTTGGCCGCATACGCCTCGAAGCTGCTCGGCGACCTCGGTGCCGATGTAATCCGGGTGGAGCCTCCCCGCGGTTCTTCGGTGCGGCGCACCTCGCCGATCGTGGCCGAGCCGGGACATCGTCCGATGAGCGCCTTCGACCGGTTCGTGAATGCCGGCAAGCGATCGCTGACCCTTGATCTTGAGGACCCGGACGGCGTGTCGGTGCTCGAGCGCCTGCTCGCGACCGCCGATGTCGTGATCGAAAGCCCCGAGCCCAGGCTCGAGCGCCTGGGCATCGATGCGAGTCGGCTCGAGGAATTGAACCCCGCACTCAACCGGGTGATCGTCACGCCATTCGGCATGGATCACCAGCCGGACTGGGAGCCCGTGAACGATCTCGTGGTCATGGCTGCGGGCGGCTTGCTGCACTTGGGCGGCTATCCCGACATCGGTCCCGTAGCCGCCTACGGCGGGCAGAGCAGATTCGCCGCATCGACGTTCGCGGCCGCCGGGGCGCTGACCGCGCTCATCGGTTCGGAGGTCACCGGCCGGGGCAGTGTCGTCGACGTCTCGGCGCAAGAGTGCATCGCGCAGGCGCTCGAGGACAGCGCCGCGACCTATGCCCTCACCGGGCACGTCCGGGAACGTCAGGGCGACCGGCCGCGCGAGGCGGGCACAGGCGTCTACCCGTGTGCGGACGGCTACGTGTCGATGGTCGCGGGCCGGCTCGGCACCGCGCGAGCGTGGACCGCGCTCGTGGGCTGGCTCAACGAGGCGCAGTCTCCGCGCGCCGAAGAGCTCCTTGGCGAAGACTGGCAGCGGTTCGAGTATCGCCAGAGCGACGAGGCGATCGAAGCGTTCGCAGAGATCTTCCGCGAGTTCACCAAGACGCGTACCAAGGCAGAGCTCTACGAGCAGGCCCAAGCGCGCATGATCGCCTTGTCCCCGGTGAGCACGATCGACGATCTGTTCGAGAACGAGCAGTTGCGGTTCCGCGAGTTCTTCGTCGATGTGCACGACAGCGAGTACCAACGAGAGCTGACGTACCCGCGGGCGCCGTACCGGCTGAGCGGTACACCGCCGATCGATCCGGGGCCGGCGCCGCAGCTGGGTCAGCACACGCTCGGGGTGCTCGAGGAGCTCGGCTTCGGCCGCGAGGAGTACCGATGCCTGCTGGAACGGGGGATCGTATGAACTCGACTCAGCCGCTTGCTGGTCTGCGGGTGCTGGACTTCTGCTGGATCGGCGCTGGCGCGCTCGTCACGAAGTCCCTCGCCGAACTCGGCGCGAATGTGTACCGCGTGGAATCGCGAAGCCATCCCGACAACCTCCGTCTCGCGCCGCCGTTCCGGCCGGGCGCCGAGGGCCTCGAGGGGTCGGGCTATTTCGCGTCGCGCAACCCTTCCAAGAAGAGCCTGGCGATAAACATGGGCACCGAGCGCGGTCGCGAGATCGCGCGAGAGCTCGCGAAGCGAGTGGACCTGGTCACGAGCAACTTCCGGCCGGGGGTGATGCAGCGCTGGGGCTTCGGCTACGAAGACTTGCGTGAGGTCAACCCCTCTCTCATCTACATGACCATGCCGATGCAAGGCGCCGAGGGACCGCACAGCAAGTACATCGGGTTCGGCTCGACGATCTCCGCTCTGGCCGGCCTGGTGAACCTCAGCGGTGCGCCCGGTCGCACGCCGCTTGGCACGGGAACCCACTATCCGGACCACGTGCCGAACCCGGGGCACGCGCTCGTCGGGCTGCTCGCCGCGATCCGGCACCGGATGCGCACTGGCGAGGGCCAGCACATCGAGATCTCGCAGTTCGAGTCGACGGTGAACTTCCTGGGTCCCGCCCTGGTGCAGGCGAGTGCCGGGCACGAGCCGAGAGCGCTTGGCAATCGGGTCTCGGACTGTACACCCCACGGCGTCTATCCGTGTGCCGATGGGCAGTGGTGCGTGATCTCGTGCTACGACGAGACGCAATGGCGGGCCACCGCGACCGTGCTCGGCACCGAGCAACTGCAGGATGCGCGCTTCGGTTCGCTACTCGGCCGCAAGCGGAACGAGGAGGAACTGGAGCGCCTGATCGCCGACGCTACTCGCGGCCGCGACCGTTCCGAGCTGCTTGCAGCACTCGATGCGGCCGGCGTGCCGAGCGCCCCGGTCAACTCCTCGAGAGACATGGTCGAGGAGCCACGCCTGTGGGAACGCGGATTCTGGCAGAACATCCAGCATCCGGTGATCGGCGAGATGCCCATGTCGCGCACGCCGTTCAAGATCGTCGGGACCGACGCGGTCGTGCTCGAACGTCCGCCGCTGCTCGGCGAGCACACGCGCGACGTGTTGAACGCAGAGCTCGGCATGTCTGAAGAGGAGCTCGGCCGGCTCGAATCGGAGGAGGTGCTGTATTGATGGCGGATTCGATTCTCACGTGGCGCGAGGGCCACGTCGGCTGGGTCAGTTTCAACCGACCCGAGAAACGCAACGCCCTCGACCCGGCGTCGCGAGCGCAGCTCGACCGGATAGTCGCCGAACTCGATGCCGACGCTGCAGTGCGCGTGATCGTGCTCACCGGCGAGGGCAGCGCGTTCTGCGCGGGAACCGATTTGAGCAGCGCCCAGCCGGACGACCGTCACGTGCTCGCGCGTTCGCCGCGTCGGCTGGCCGCCGCGATCGAGGAGTGCGGAACCCCTGTGATCGCCGCCGTGAACGGCCCGGCCGCTGGCGGCGGATTCGAGTTCGCGCTCGCAGCAGACTTGCGTGTGGCGACGCCCAGCGCGCGGTTCCTCTTGCCGGAGGTGCGCATCGGCAGCCTTCCCGGCAGCGGCGGCACCCAGCGGATCTTCTCTGCACTGCCCTCGGCGATCGCGTGGAAGGCGCTGTTGTCGGGGCTGCCGATCGGGGCCGAGGATGCGCTCCGGTTCGGGCTCGTCAGTGACCTTTTCGACGAGCAGAGCTTCCGGGAGCAGGTATCCGCCCTCGCCGCGAGAATCGCCGAGGGCGCGCCGTTGTCGCTGCGTGCTGCCAAGACCGCGGGGCGGGCGGCCCTCGGCGCTGGGCAGGCGGGCTTCGAGCTCGAACGCTCTTTGTGGTCGGCTCTTGCCGAGACCGAAGACCGCGCCGAAGGACGAGCGGCGTTCCGCGAGAAGCGCGACCCGCGTTACCACGGCAAATGATTGCGCCGACTTTCACGATCGATTAGGAGACCGAACGACATATGAGCTGGGACAGAGCGGCAATCACCGGGGTCGGCACGAGCCGCATGGGCAAGTTCCCGGGCGAGACGGCGAACTCGCTGGCCAAGGAGGCGTTCGTCGCGGCGATCAACGACGCGGGTATCTCCAAGCATGAGATCGACGGCTTGCTGACGATGCCGGGAACCACTTCGCCGGAGGGACCCAAGCATTACCTGGCGATGGGCGAGCTGCTCGGCATCAATCCGAGGCTGACCGCGAGTCTGAGCATGGGTGGCGCGACCGTCGGGGCGCTCATCCAGATGGCGGCTCTCGCGATCGACGCGGGCATGGCGACGACGGTCGCTTGCGTGTTCGGCGATGCCGCGAAGACCGGCGGGAGCAGGTTCAACGCGGCCGCCGGCGAGGGCGACTCGTGGGGGATCTGGGGCATGTTCGGCAACGCTGCCAACAGCGCGGTCGCGGCGAGCAGGCACATGGGTCTATACGGCACGACGAGCGAGCAACTCGGCTGGGTCGCGGTCGCCACGCGTAAACACGCGAGCCTGAACCCAGACGCGGTCATGCGCGAACCGATCACGATCGAAGACCACCAGAACTCCCGGATGATCGTCGACCCGCTGCATTTGCTCGACTGCTGCCTGATCACCGATGGCGCCGTCTGCATCATCGTCACTTCGCCGGAACGCGCGAAGGACAACGCGACGCATCCGGTGCGGATCATGGGAATGGGCCAAGCGCACACGCTGCAGAAGCTCGGGCGCGAGGACTGGTGGTACATGCCGCACCAGAAGGACGCCATCGAGCAGGCCTATCGGATGGCCGGCGTTGGTCCCAAAGACATCGATGTCGCCCAGCTCTATGACAACTTCACGATCTCGGTGCTGCTCTGGCTGGAGCACGGCGGATTCGTCGGACCGGGTGAGTCGGGACCCTTCGTCGAAGGCGGCGAGCGCATCTCGCTGGGCGGCGAGTTGCCGATCAATACCTCTGGTGGCAACCTCTCGCACGCGTACATGCAGGGCTGGCTGCACGTCGTGGAGGGCGTGCTGCAGATGCGCGGCGAATGCGGTCCGCGACAAGTGCAGGGCGCGGAGACGACCCTGATCACCGGTCGCGGCATGACCTTGAACACTTCGGCGGCACTCGTATTGGGGCGATGAGATGACGGGATTTATCGAACCGGTGATCACGGATCTGAACCGTGAGTTCTGGGCGGCTGCGGACAACGGCGTGCTCCAGGTACAGCGATGCCTGGGTTGCGGGCACTTGCGGTATCCACTCGCGCCCTGGTGTCCGGAGTGCCTGGCCGATGAGGCCGAGTGGCAACCGCTCTCCGGCCGAGGCACCATCATGAGCAAGCTCGTCTTCCACCAGGGGTACAACCCGGCGTGGAAGGATCGACTGCCTTACAACGTGGTGCTCGTGCAGCTCGAAGAGGGCCCGCGCATGTTCAGCAACGTGCTGCCGTTCTCGGAGCAGGACGTCTACGTGGGCATGGAAGTCGAGGTGACTTTCGATCGCGAAGGCGACTTCGCGATCCCGCGCTTTGTGAAGCGCGGCGAGAGATCCGATCAGACAGCTAAGGAAGGTTGAGACATTGCGTTTCTCTATTGCGTCCCTGGGCGAGGAGCCGGGCGATCGCTTCATCGAGTTCGTGAAGCTGTGCGAATATCTCGGTTTCGACGGATTCACGCACTCTGACGAGAAGTGGACGCGGGATGTCTGGGTGCGGCTCGCCACGGCGGCCGCGCACACGAGCCGGATCGACTTCGGGGTGACCGTGGCGGATCCGTTCACACGGCATCCGGCGATCCTCGCGCAAGCGGCGGCAACTCTCGGCGAGGTCTCGAAGGGCCGGTTCCGGATGTATCTGGGCGCCGGCAGCCACTTCGAGACGATGCCGGGTTACGGCGTGGTCCGGCCGGCCGTCGCGATCGAGGAGACGATCGACCTCGCCCGGCGGTTCTGGGCGGGTGAGCGCGTGACCCTCGACGGAGAGATCGTCAAGTTCATGGGCGGCAAGCTCGACTTCGAGATCCCCGAGGAGTACCGGCCCGAACTCTGGGTGGCTGGCCGTGGCAAGCACGTGCTGCGCCGCGCCGGTGCGAGCGCCGATGGCATCCTGATCGGCAGTTTCGCGAGCCGCGGCGGGGTCGACTACGTCAAGGGCGAAGTGCAGAAGGGTCTGGACAAGGCCGGCCGCAGCTGGTCTGACATCGGACTGGCGACGTGGGTGTATGTGAGCATCCTCGACCACGAGGACGACCCGGTGCCGCCGAACATCCTGCGCGGGGTGAGCCACGCGCTCTGGAGCAGCCGCCCGGTGATGCTCGACATCCTGGACGACCTCGCCGACGACATCACGCCTGAGTTGCGCAAGTTCATGAAGGAGGCGCCGTACGAGTGGTCGCCGGAGGTCATGGCCGAATTGCGCAGCCTGATCCCGCGTGGCCTGGTGAACTCGCTCGCGGTGTGCGGCACTATCGACCAGGTCGCCGAGCGCTTCAAGCTGCTCGAGGACATGGGGGTCGGCGAGGTCGTGATCTGGCCGTTCCCGCGCGAAGGCGAGTCGGTGGAGGATCTGGCCACCCGGCTGGCTCTCGACGTGTTCCCGAAGGTCCGCGGTCCGATCGATCGCGGCACCTATCAGTTGGTGGATTGATATGACGCTGAACCTGAATGTCGCCACGAGTCCGTACGACCGGGTCGCCGCGTTGCGCGACGGCCGGGTGCGCCCGGAGGGGGTGGAACTGAACTGGCTCCCGCTCAAGGTCGAGGAAATCTTCTGGCGTCAGGCGAGATACCGGGAGTTCGATGTCTCGGAGATGTCGTTCTCGGGCTATGTCATGCGACGCGCTCGCGGTCAGCACGACCTGATCGCGTTGCCGGTGTTCCTCTCGCGCTCGTTCCGCCACAACATCGTGTACGTGAACCGCGATGCGGGCATCGACAAGCCCGAGGATCTGGCCGGCAAGCGGATCGGCGTGCCGGAGTATCAGATGACCGCTGCGGTCTGGGTCCGCGGGATGCTCGAAGACGAACACGGCGTGCGCGCGCAAGACGTCGAATGGTTCCAGGGCGGACTCGAGACGTGGGGTCGCAAGCCTTTCGAGCCGGCCGAGCCGGAGGGCGTGCGGATCGTGCCGACCGAGCGCGGCAAGACTCTCGCCGGGATGCTCGTAGACGGCGAGATCGACGCCTTGATAAGCCCGCGCGTGCCGAGTGTGTACTCGGAGTCCTCGCCGGTAGTGCGGCGACTCTACGATGACCCGTCGCGAGCGGCGCGCGAGTATTTCGAGCGCACGCGGTTGTTCCCGATCATGCACACCGTCGCCGTCCGCGCCGAGATCGTGGATGCGAATCCCTGGCTGCCCTACACCTTGTTCAAGGCGTTCGAGGAGGCCAAGCGGCTTGCTTTCCGCGATCTGACCGACACCACCGCGCACCATATAACCCTGCCGTTCTTGCACGACCACGTGGACGACACGAAACGGCTCATGGGCGAGGACTTCTGGCCGTACGGTCTTGAGGCGAACCGCACGACGCTTGAGGCGTACCTCAAGTACGCGCACGCTCAGGGACTGACCGGCTCGCTCGTGCAGCCGGAGGAACTGTTCCCGGAAAGCACGTGGCACACCCAGCCGATCTAAGGGCGGGGGAGCATGTCCCCTGCGTAAGGAGCCCGGAGTCATGGCCTAGTGAGCGCTGAGGAGATACCCGCGGACGACCGGGCGCCGGTTTCCGCTTGGCGACTGCTGCGCGACCGGTCGTTCGCCCGGTATTTCGCGGGCAATCTCACCTCAAACGTGGGCACTTGGTTCCAGGACATCGCCGCGGCGATCCTGGTCTTTGAGCTCACGGGCTCTGCGACGATGGTCGGGGGAGTGGCCGTGGCCGGCTATGTCACCTCCCTGCTGTTCGCGCCGCTCGGCGGACAGTTGGCGGACCGGTTCGACCGCAAGCGGTTGCTCATGCTCGTGAACGCTTTGCAAGCGGTCGCCGCTGCCGTGCTGGCCGCGCTCGTTTTCGTGGGCTGGGCGGATGCCTGGATCGTGCTGGGCATATCGGCCGCGATCGGTTTCGGCAGGGCGATCAATACGCCGACGATGCACGCGATCCTGCCGTCGCTCGTGAGCGAGCGCGATCTCGCCTCGGCGACGGCGCTGCAGGCGATCACATTCAACCTGGCGCGCGCGATCGGCCCGCTGCTGGGCGCGCTCATCGCAACGCAATTCGGCGCGGCAGCGGCGTTCTCGGTGAATTC
>CAYRUW010000019.1:0-14978 GCA_964427465.1 uncultured Diaminobutyricimonas sp. | reverse complement strand
ACCTACGACCTCTGGGTTATGAGCCCAGCGAGCTACCGAACTGCTCCACCCCGCGTTGCGTGTCCAAGGCTAGCACAGGCGCGCGGGGTGAAGCTGGGCGAGAGCGGGCGCGGGTCTCGATACGCACCGTCGCTTTGCGACGGCGCTACTCGACCCACGGGTTGATACACATCGACGCTTTGCGACGGCGCTACTCGACCCACGGGCGAGCAGCGGTCGTGCTTACTCGGAGGCGGCGAGGGCGCGCTCGATGGCGTCCTGCAAGGCCTCGTCCGCCTCGGCCGCGGCGACCAGGTCGTTGGCGCGGTAAGCGGCCTCGCGGTCCTGGAGCGCCTGGCGGGCGTCCTCGAGAGCCTGCTGCAACTCCGGGTTGTCGGCCGCGGGCGTCTGGGTTCCCGGCGTCTCGGTTCCGGGTGTCTCGGCTCCCGGCTCTTCGCCATCGGGTTGCTCCAGCGGTGGCTCCACCGGTTCCACGCCCGTGTCGCCCGCCTCCGCTCCGGAGTCGCCGCCGAACAACACGTCGAGCGCCTCGTCGAGCGTGTCCTCGAACGCGATGTCGTCGCCGAACGAGACAAGCACCTTGCGCAGCAGCGGATAGCTCGTGTCCCCCGTCGAGCGCACATACACCGGCTGCACGTACAACAGGCCACCGCCCACCGGGAGGGTCAGCAGGTTGCCGTTGACGACATCCGTCTGCCCCTGGCGCAGCAGGTTGAGTTGCTGCCCGACCTCGGCGTTCGAGTCGAACTGGGCTTGCACCTGACCGGGACCCGGCACGGTGGTCTGGCCCGGCAGCGTCAGCAGTGTGAGCTTGCCGTAGTCGTCGCCGTAGTCGGAGTTCGCCGTCAGATAGCCCGTGAGCACGTTCCGCGCGCCCTCGCCGGACGCATCCGGGATGTAGGTCGAGTACAGCGTGAAGGCCGAGTCAGCAGTGCCCGGCACTTGCATCGTCAGGTAGTACGCCGGCTGCAGGGTTCCCGTGTCCGACCCGGGATCGTTCGGGGTGATCCAGGCATCGGAGCCCTGGAAGAACGTGTCGGAGTTGGTCACGTGGTATTCGCTCAAGATCGAGCGCTGCACCTTGAACATGTCCGCGGGGTAGCGCACGTGCTCGAGCAACGAGTCGCTCATCTCGGACATGGGCTTGAGCGTCGTCGGGAAGATCTTCTGCCAGGTCTTCAGGATCGGATCGGACTCGTCCCACACGAACAGATCCACCGAACCGTCGTACGCGTCGACGGTGGCCTTGACCGAGTTACGGATGTAGTTCAAATCGTCGACCGCATAGGGCGGCTGAGGCTGGTAGGTGTCCGCGATCACTTGCGACATCTGCTGGACCGTGGAGTACGGGTAGTTCGCGCTCGTCGTGTAGCCGTCGACGATCCACTTGATCCGCCCGTCGACGATCGCCGGATACGGGTCGTTGTCGAGGGTCAGATATGGCGCCACCTTGGCCACCCGGGTGAGCGGATCGCGATCGTAGAGGATCTGCGACTGGTCGTTCACGGCGTCGGAGAGGAAGATCTGCTCCGACTGGAACTTGATCGCGAACACGAGCTTCTTGAACACGTTGTCCAGAAGCGGACCGCCGTCGCCCTCGAACGTCGTGCGCGGCCCCTGGTCGCTGCCGTCGTCGCCGCTGGACGGATAGTCCAATTCGAGCGGGTCGGCGCCCTCCGGGGCCCCCACGATCGAGTACTGGGGCGAATGCTCGCCGAAGTAGATCCGCGGCTCGTAGTCGCCGAGTTCCTCCGTGAGCACTCCCGTGCTCGGGATGCCGGCCTCCATGAACACCGGCAGGCCGTCGTCCGCGCGCTGGTTGCCGTAGGCGGCAACGACCCCGAAGCCATGCGTGTACAGGATGGTGTCGTTGTACCAGCCGCGTGAACTCTGACCCTGCTGGTAGAGCTCTCGCAGTGAGATAACCGTGTCCTGGATCTCGCCGTCGATCGTGTACCGGTCGACGTCGAGATACTCCGGGAACTGGTAGTACTGCCGAACTTGCTCGAGCTGGCGGAAAGTGTCGGTGATCAGCGACGGGTCGATGATCCGGATGTTCGCCGTCGTCTCTGCATCCTCGCGCAGCGCGCCGGCCTCGGCATCGGTGGTGGCGTTGTACGGCACCTCTTCCACGTCGGCGACACCGTACGCCGCACGCGTCGCCTCGATGTTGCGCTGAATGTACGGCGCTTCGATGGATTGCTCGCTTGGTTCGACCTGGAACCGCTGCACGATCCACGGATACACCGTGCCGATGAGCAGACTCGACACGAGCAGGAGGGCCGTGCCCACGATCGGGAGCCGCCACCGGCCGACGATCGCTGTCACGATGAAGAACACGGCGACCACCGCTGCCGCGCCGGAGAGGATCGCAAGACCGGGAATCGTCGCGTTCGCCTCGGTGTGCCCCGCGCCGGTCGGCAGGAAGCCGGCGCCGCTGTTGTACAGCGTCGTGTACTGGTCGAGCCAGATGCTCACGGCTTGGAGCGCGAGATAGAGGGCACCGGTGATGGCGAGCTGCACGCGCGCCGCCCGCGAGATCCTGACCTCGCGGCCGTTCACCCGGATGCCGCCGTAAAGATAGTTGGTCGCGAGCGCGGCGAGCGCCGAAATGAGCACCACGGCCGAGGCGAAGCCGACCGTGCCGTGATAGAACGGCAGCTCGAAGACGTAGAACGAGACGTCGAACCCGAACTGCGGGTCGGTGACGCCGAACTGAGTGCTGTTGAGCCATTGCAGCACGGTCTGCCAGTACGAAGCGGTGGCCACGCCGGCGAAGATGCCGAGTACCGCTGGAATGCCGTACATCGCAAGCCGGCGCAACGGCTCGATCACTTGCTGATAGCGATCAAGCTGGGAACTCAGCTTCGCATAGACGGGCCGGAACCGGAACGCGAGTTCGACGCTCAGCCACACCGGCACTGCCATCGCGACGAAGCCGATGCCGAACATCGCCGCGCCCGCGCCCCACTGGGTGAAAAGCACTTCTACATAGCCGAGCTGGTCGAACCAGAGCACGTCGGCGTAGAGGCCGGCGAAGACGAAGAACAGGATGACGAGCACGGCGAGGATCGCCGCCCCGATGGCGATCGTCGCCCTCGTGCGATTGGCAGGGGGGTTGGCGGTTGAAGTCAAGATACCCTCGGCTGTCTTTGCAGGACGGATGCGATCCGCACACCATGCTAAGGCACGCCGGCCGCACCCGCTTCGACCGTGCGGCCTCACCCGCTACCGTTCGCGGCAAGTCGGTGGCTCTCGCTCCGCTGCCGAAGTCGCTCGTTGCCTGGCTCAGCCGGACCCTTGGCGTACCGTCAGCCGGCTTCGCAACGAGGCAGTCCGGCGAGGTCCGCACCCTCGCCGACCGCCTCAACCACCTCGACCGCTTCGTGCAACGTGCCGACGGCGAACACTTCGAGCCCAGCGGGAACGCTACCGACGACGTCTTCGCAATTGCCCTCGGGGGCGAGGAACCACTCCGCACCGCTGCGCACCGCACCGACCATCTTCTGCCGGATTCCACCGATCGGTCCGACCGCGCCGGCCGCGTCGATGGTGCCGGTTCCGGCGAATTCGGCCCCGCCGGTGAGAGAACCCGGCGTGAGCTTGTCGTAAATGCCGAGCGCGAACATGAGACCGGCGCTAGGCCCGCCCACGTTCTCGAGCTGGATCGTCACCTCGAACGGGAACTCGTATTCCACGCCCACGAGGATGCCGATGATCGGCTCGGGCTCGGAACCGTCGCTGGGCGCGGGCGTCAACTGGACGCTCAACCGCTCGCCGTCGCGTACGACGACGACATCCGCGGCCCGGTCGGTGCCGTTCTCGGCGATCGCCTCGCGCAGGCCGGTGACGTCGTCGAACGTCTCGCCGTTGACGCTGACCACTTCGTCGTCGGGCCGCAGCACCCCCTCGGCGGGCCCATTCTCGATCGTGTCCACGACGATCAGGTGGCTCTCGAAGTCGTAGTCGAGTTCGGCGAGCGCCGCGGCGATCGCCTCGCGCTGGGAGTTGAGCATGTCGACCCGGCTTTGCTCGGCCGACTCCTCGGGCGACAGCCCGGGCGGGTATAGCGATTCGACGGGTATCACGGTCTGCACGGGATCCAGCCACGCGGCGAGCACGTCTCCCCAAGTGGGCAGATTCGCCGGGTTGCCGGTGATAGTGACCGTCAACAGGTTGAGCGAACCTCTTGCCGGATACGTCTGCTCGCCTTCGATCTCGATCAGCGGAACGTCGCCGTCGGCGGTCTCGACTTCGTCGAGCGTGTCGTAGACCGGACCCGGTTTCTCGATCACATACGGGGCCGGCAGCAACGCCAGCAGGAGCGTCGCGAGCAGCCCGAACGCCACCAGGAACCAGCCGATGGTGTGGGAACGCCGGACGGTTGCCGGGTAGTCAGGTTTCGTGTCCGGGAACAAGGCCACACGGGCTAGCGTAGATGCATGCCTGACGACTCGGGAAAGGACCCGGAGGACGAGTTCCGCGACATGCTGCGCGAGTTCCTCGCCGGCGGGGCCGAGTTCGACCCATCTCGGCTGGCCGGCGCGGCAGGACTGCCGGCCGATCCCGAGATGGTGGCAAGGCTCGTCGAGCACTTGCAGAACGCCCTGAATTCCGGCGAGGCCGGCATCGACTGGGAGCTCGCCAAAGAGCAAGCGAAAGCGCTCGCCGCGCGTTCCTCGGTGCCCTCGATCGCGGACGCGCGTTCGGCGCTCGAACAGGCTTTCCATGTCGCATCGCTGTGGCTGGACGAGTGGGTGTCGGTGCCCGAGCTCACGACGTCCCCACGGCTCATGAGCCGCACCGAGTGGACGAGCGCGACGATGCGGGTCTGGACCCAGTTCGCCGAGCCTGTTGCGATTTCGATCGCGGATGCGCTTACCGAAGTGCTTCAAGAGCAGGCCCCCGAAGAGCTCGACGGTCTGCTGCAGAACGCTGGCCAGCTCATGCGCAATGTCGGCGGCACTTTGTTCGCGATGCAGCTCGGGCAAGTGGTCGGCCAGCTCTCGGCCGAGGTCGTCTCGGGCGGCGACGTCGGCATCCCGCTGCTCGATGAGGCGGCGGTTCTCATCCCGCAGAACGTGACCGAGTTCGGTCGGGGCCTAGACATTCCGGCCGACCGCGTGCAGTTGTACCTAGCCGTGCGGGAGCTCGCACACGCGAGGTTGTTCCGAGGGGCCAAGTGGCTGCGCTTGCACTTGCTCGCTTCGATCACGAATTTCGCCCGCGGCATCCGGATCGACACCGAGCGGCTCGAGGAACTCGCCGCCGACTTCGATCCGCAGAACCCCGAGCAATTACGCGAAGCGGTGAGCAACGGCGCGCTCATCCCGCCGAAGACCCAAGAGCAATTGGATACGCTCGCCCGACTGGAGACCATGCTCGCGCTCGTCGAAGGCTGGGTCGACCTGGTCACCGCGGATTCGACGTCGAGACTGCCCAGCGCGGATGCGATAGCCGAGTCGGTCAGACGGCGCCGGGCCGCGGGAGGCCCGGCCGAGCACGCTTTCGCGACTCTCGTCGGCCTCGAGCTTCGGCCCAGGCGGTTGCGCGAGGCGGCCGCCATGTGGCGAGCGGTGACGGATGCGGTGGGCGCAGAGCGCCGCGACGCGCTTTGGGCGCACCCGGATCTGATGCCATCGGCCGAGGACATCGACGATCCGAGCGCTCTCATCGACCGGCTGAATTCGGCGGAACAGCCTTCCGACGTCGACCGCGCGATCGACGATCTGCTCAACGACGACACCGACCGGCCCCAAGAGAGCTGACCTGGCGGGCTGTATCGGCCCAGTCTGTGGATAGGTCGCGGCCATGCCGGCGCGATGCGTGCATCATGGCGGTCGTGATCCTTCGTCTCGATCCGCGCCTGCCCCTCGTGTGGCGCACCCCGACGAGTCTGCAACTCGGGCTCGATCCCGTGCGGGCACGGTTCGACGAGGTCTCGCACGTGACCGAGCGTCTGCTCGCGGCACTCGCCGCCGGCACGACCCGGGGCGGCCTCGATGCGATCGCGAACGCCGCCGGTGGCACCGCTCAAGACGTCGAAGCGCTGCTTGAGCGCGCCCGGCCGGCTCTCGCGAGCCCGGCGCTACCCGAACGGGCGCACATCGCAGTGTGCGGCAGCATCCCTACCGCCGACCGGACGGCCGAGTTGCTCTCGGCGCACGGCGTGCGGGTCTCCATCGTGCGCGACCCGGGCGCGATCGATGGTCTCGAGTGCCGGTTCGCGATTCTCACCGGACACTTCGTGCTCCCGCCCGACCTGCTGGCCGCTTGGCTGCGACGTGACGTGCCGCACCTGCCGGTTGTCTTCGGCGACCAAGCGGTCACGATCGGTCCGCTCATCCGGCCAGGCGCGGGCCCCTGCCTGCATTGCATCGAGCGAACGCGCACGGACGCGGATGCCAGTTGGCCGGCCATGGCAGCGCAATTGCTGAACCGGCCCAGCCGCGCCGAGACGCGGCTGCTCTCCTACGAGGCGGCTACCCGCGCCGCGCGGGTCGCCTTGGCTGCGATTGTGGCCGGCGACACGTCCGCGCATCGGTCCACCGCGGGCCAGTCCGTGCGGATCGGGACCGATGGCCGGATCAGCCGGAGGTCTTGGCGAGGCCACCCCGAATGCCTGTGCTCGGACGAAGCTCTGCAAGAAATCGGCTCGGCCGTCGCTCCGCTCCCCCATGTGCGCCCTGCCTCGCCCAGGAGAGTTCGAGCGCACGGCGCGCGCGCGTGATCCCGACGTAGAGCAACCGCCGTTCCTCGTCGACGGCTTCGAGGCCTTTCGCGTGCGAGATGGGCAGCAGCCCTTCGCTGAGGCCGACGACGTACACCACATCCCACTCGAGCCCTTTCGCCGAATGCAGGGTGGCGAGGGTGACCGCCGAGAGCGTCGGGTCGTGCTGCGCGGCCTGCCGTTCGAGAAGCTCGGCCACGAACTGGCGCAGGGTCGTGCCTTCTGGGCTCTGCTCGGCGAGACCCATGAGCGCGTTCAGCGACTCCCAGCGGTCGCGAACCGCGCCGGCAGCTTCTGGCGGATGCTGACTCCAGCCGAGCGAACGCAGCACGTCGCTGACGGTCTTGAACAACGGTTCGTCCCGGATCGAGACGGCCGCACCTTGCAGCATCATGATCGCCTCGCGCACCTCGCGCTGGTCGAAGAACCTTGTCGCGCCGCGCACCTGACTGCTCACCCCGGCGTCCGCGAGCGCCGATTCGAGCGCGGCAGCTTGTGCGTTCACGCGGTACAGCACCGCGATGTTCTCGGGTGCTTCCCCGGCCTGGATGCGTGCGGCAACAGACTCGGCGACCGCTCTCGCCTCCGCCGCATCGTGCCCGTATTCGACCAGGCGGGGTTCGGCGCCTTCGCGCACCTGCGCCGCGACGAGTTCGAGGGCGCCGGGCCTCGCGCGCATGAGCCGGTTCGCTGTGTCAACGATCGCCGGAGACGAGCGGTAGTTGTATTCCAGCCGGATGACTTGCGCCTGCGGATGACGCGAACCGAACCCGAGCAGGAACTCGCCCGAGGCGCCCGCGAACGAGTAGATGGTCTGGCTCGCGTCGCCGACCACGCACAAGTCGTCGCGTTCGCCCAGCCAGAGCGAGAGAAGCTCGTGCTGCAACGGTGAGACGTCCTGGTATTCGTCGACGACGAAAAACCGGTACTGCTCGCGCACTTGCTCGGCCACGCGAGGTTCGCTCTCGATCATCCCGGCGGTCGCGAGCAGCACGTCCTCGAAGTCGAGCTGCCGTCGTTCGTCTTTGATCCGCTCGTACGTGTTCTGCAACTCGATGGCCTTTTCGACATCGAGTCCGGGCGGCAGCGTGCGCGTGTGCGCGGCGCGCTCGTACTGCTCGATGGTCAGGCAAGACACTTTGCGCCACTCGATTTCTGCGGCCGCATCGCGCAAGGCCGCCGTGTCAAGTTTCAGCCGCAGGGTCTCGGCCGCTTGAGCGATGAGCCTGCCTTTGCTCTCGAGCAATCGAGGCATGCTGCCGCCGACAGTCTGCGACCAGAAGAACGACAATTGTGCGAGAGCGGCCGCATGGAAGGTTCGCGCTTGCACTCCCGCTGCGCCGAGGCCCCGCAATCTCGTACGCAATTCGCCGGCTGCCCGCGCCGTGAAGGTCAGCGCCATCACGCGCTTGGGAGGATACGCTCCGGTTGCCACGCCGTAGGCGATCCGGTGAGTTATCGCGCGAGTCTTGCCGGTTCCCGCTCCCGCCAAGACGCAGACCGGGCCGAGCAGTGTCTGTGCGGCTTTTCGCTGGCTCTCGTCGAGGCCTGCGAGCAGGTCGTCGGGGTTCACCGCGCACCCTCGATCGGACCGCCGAACCAGCTTTCGATCATCGCCCGCGCGATCGAACTGCCGTGCGGCAGCGTTATCTTCTCGAGCGAACCGGCGAGCTCTTGGCGCGTGAACCAGCGCAATTGCACGATCTCGGTTCCGTCGGGCACCGGTTCGATGGCCTGTCCTGCTGGAACCCGCGCGTTGAAGCCGACCATGAGCGACGCGGGGAACGGCCAGGGCTGGCTCGCCACATACTGGGGATCGGCCACTCGCAGTCCGGCTTCTTCGAACACTTCGCGTTCGACCGCCGCTTCGAGCGACTCCCCGGGTTCCACGAAACCGGCCAGCAGTGAGAAGCGGTCGTGCTCCCACAGCACGTTCGAGCCGAGCAGCAGGCGGTCATCCTGGTCGGTCACCGCTACGATCACGGCGGCATCGATGCGCGGAAACAGCTCCGAACCGTCTGCCGAGTCGATCCGCACCCAGCCGCCCTTTGCGGCCGTCGCCGGCTGGCCGCTCCTGGGCGAATACAGATGCGAGGCGTGCCAGTTGAACATTGCGAGCGCCTGGGCGAAAAGTCCGGCATCCCGATCGCTCAACCGATGCCCGAGCACCCGCAGGCTTCCCCAGTCCGGGCCGAGCCGCTGCGCCGTCGCGTCGCCCACTGCGACCGCCACCACCGGTGTGCCTGCGGGAGCATCGCCCGTTGCGGTGGTGGTCCTTCCCAGATAGACCTGCTCGCCGCGGTCTTCGGGCGAGAGCCGGTCGCCCGTGAGCAAGGCGAGCCGATCCGGGCCCGACAGCAGTGCGAGGTCGTTCCACATCGGGAGCACCCGAGTCGAGGGATCCGCCCACAGACGGTCGAAGACGTCTTCGCGCTCTCGGGCCGTGTGGTCGCGGTCGATCGCATACCGCGACAGCGGCGGTCGTGGCGCGAACGGCGATTGCGCGGACATGGCGACCTATCGTGCAAGAGGGCGTGGCGTACGTCCGGCCGGACCAGGGCGCGACCTACCCTGTCGGTATGGCCAGGACCCATCTCACTCTAGCCGCGCTGGCGACTGCCGCAGTGGCCGGATTAGAGGTGGTCTCTGCCGCCAGGTTCGGTTCGGGAGCGCAAGGCGACTTCGATTCGACGCTGCTCACGGGTGCCGACGGCCGGCACTGGATCATCCGCGCACCGCGCAGCGAGCGCGCGGAGGCCGAGCAATCGGCCGACCTGGTCGCCTTGCGCTCGCTGAGCCCTGGCGTGCGCAGCCGGCTGCCGTTCGCGGTGTCGAGTTACGCCGGCCAAGTGCCCGTGGACGGCACTCGGGCGATCGTGTACGAGTTCGTGTATGGCAGCAAGGTGCGTCTCGACTCGCTCGGCACTGCCCTCGCCGCCTCGATCGGAAAGGCGACTGCGGCCATTCACGATCTGCCGACGAGTTTCGTTATCGACGCGGGCCTACCGAACCTGAACGCGACCGATTGCTTGCGCTCGTGCATCACCGTGATCGACCGCGCCGCTGCCACGGGTCTGGTACCCGTAGCACTGCTGTCGCGCTGGGAGCAAGCCACGCAGCGGTCGCAGTTGTGGCAGTTCCAGCCTGCCGTGATCAACGGAGCGCTCAACGCGGATTCGTTCCTGAGCCAGGACGGCCGGGTCACCGGCGTACTCGGCTGGCAGGACCTCAAGGTGGGCGACCCGGCCAGGGACCTGTTCTGGCTGCTCGCAGCGCCCGGCGAGCACGTGACCCAGTCGGCCTTCGACGCGTATACGAGTTCGCGTAGCGCAGTCGACCGCCAGGTCGCGACCCGGGCGATGCTGCACGCCGAACTCGAGCTTGCGCAATGGCTGCTGCACGGCACCGAGATCCGCGACACCGGGATCGTCGACGACGCGGTCGGCATGTTGCACAACCTGGCCGACCGGGTCGACAACGACCTGCTGCATCCGCTGGCAAGCCCCGCCTCGGCCGGTTGACCTACTACTGGGCGTTCACCGCCGAACGCCACAACCGAACCAGTTCGGCCTCGGTCTCTAGCCGTGCCGGGCGGACCACCCGGTCGTCGGCGACGAAGTAGAACATCGCGTCGATTCGATCGAGGGCAATGTTGCGGTGCTTCGCGTAGGCGAGGCGGTACAGCGCAAGCTGCAAGCGCCGCTCCGCGAGCTCGGTTTCGTTCGCCGGGGCCTGCCCGGTCTTCCAATCCACGATCTCGAACCGGTCGCCCCGCTCGTACACGGCGTCGATCTTGCAGACGAACACGTGGCCGTCGAGCACGAAGTGGATCTCGCGCTCGACATCGACCGGCCGCATCGAAGCCCACGGGGAGTTTTCGAAGTTCGCCACGAGCTGTTCGAAACGGGATTCGTCGAGGATCGCTTCGCCCTCGTCCGACTCGACCGCAACGGAATCCACGAGTTCGAGCGAACCTGGAATCCGGTACCGCTGTTCGACCCAGGAATGGAAGAGGGTTCCGAGTCGCGTGGCTCGGTGCGGCCGCTCGGGCATGGGGCGGCGCAGCATTCCGGCGACGCCACCGGGGTCGGCCACGAAGTCTTTGAACCGCGAAGCGGCCACGCGTGCCGGCAGCGCGAGTGGCGCAGGACCGCCAAGGCGCCGCTCGCGTTCGGCCAGCAACAGGTCGATCTCGTCGTGCCACGGTCCCGTCTCGACGGCCGCGGCCGACCGGACCGCTTCGGCTGCGGCCTCGACGCGCGAACGCCGGGAACCGAGCGGGTCGAGCGGCCACTCGAAGTGCGTCAAGAGATCGCCGAGCGGATTCTCGTCGTGTTCGCTTTGCGCAGGCGGCTCGGGCACGATGCCCGCGCGGGCGAGTTCGGTCAGGAACCCGCTCGGCCGGCGCTGCACCGACTGCGTGCCCCAGAACGAGCCGGTCAGCAGCAGCTCGTGCCGGGCGCGGGTCACCGCCACGTACGCCAGCCGCCGTTCCTCGAGCAAGTACCGCTGTGCGGTGGCGTCTTTGTACTCGTTCACCGCGGAGACGAATTCCTTGCGGTTCTGGGCCGAGCGCCAGTCCAAGACCGGCAGTTCGTCGCGGTCTCCCCGTAATTCGTGCGGCAATTGGCCGAATGCGAGCCAGCCCCACGTGCCCTCAAGGGGCTTGGCCGGCAGCTCGTCCGCAACGAGCCGGGAGACCGCGACCAGATCCCACTCCAGGCCTTTGGCGCCGTGAATGGTCAGCACTTGCACGCTGCCCGGCTCCGGTTCTTCGGGTCTGGGCGACAGGTCGTCCCGACGGGAGGTCTCGCGCAGCCAGCTCAGAAAGCCGCCGAGGGTGGCGACATCGGCGATCGCGAGGTATGACTCGATCGCGTCGAAGAACGCGTCGAGGTTCGCCAGGCCGCCGACCCTGGATTCGTTCGCGATCACCTCGATGTCGAGCAGGAGCTCCTGCTGCACGAAGCTCACGAAGTCGACCAGGTCGAGACCGGATCGCGCACGCAACCTGGCCAAGCACCTTCCCGCGTCCCGCAATCGCTCCCGGGCTTGCGGCGAGAAACGCTCGAGCAGGGGGGAATCCTCGGACACCGTGCTCACGAAGTCGAGCGCATCGAGAATCGAGCCGTCCTCGTCGGGCGCGATCGACGCTCGCATCCGCTCACGCACCTCGTCGTCGAGCGGTCGCATCGCGTGGTCCCGGTCGCGCAACCACGCTGCCAGTGACTTGAGCGCATGCAGGTCGCGCGGCCCTATCCGCCAGCGCGACCCGGCGAGAAGGCGGATGAGCTCGCTGCCGGCATCCGGATCGTGCACGACCGTGAGCGCGCTGACCAGGTCGGCGATCTCGGGCTCCTGCAAGAGTCCGCCGACCCCGAGCACGTGGAACGGAACGCCCTTCTCGCGGAACGCTTGCACGAAGTAGGGCAGCGTCTTGCGGGTGCGCAACAGCAACGCCGCCGAGGGCTTCGCGCGCCCGCTCGCGAGCTTCGACGCGAACCACTCGGCGACGTGCGCTGCCTCTTCCACAAGGGTTTCGCAGAACTGCATGCCGACGGGGCGATCGGTGGCCGCCGGTCCGGGCGCGAGTGGCTCAACGGGCACGGCGGAGCTTGCCGCGAGCGGTTCGACGAGAGTGTTGGCCGCGGCTAGGATCTGCCGCCCATTCCGCCAGCTTGTGCTGAGCGAGAAGGTCCGGGCCGCGCCGAACGCGGCCCCGAATCCTTCGAGGTTCCCGGCGCTCGCGCCCCGCCAGCCGTAGATCGACTGGTGCGGATCGCCTACCGCCATGACCGGGTGCCCGGCGAACAGCGCGGCGAGCAACCGGGTCTGCACGACCGAGGTGTCTTGGTACTCGTCGAGCAGCACCACTGAATACCGCGACCGCAGTTCCACGGCGACTTGCGGAAAACCGTTCGCGATCTCGAGCGCGAACGTCACCTGGTCGGAGTACTCGAGCAGGCCGCGCTTGCGTTTGGCCGCGGCGAACTCGCCGGCCAGCTCGGCGAGCACTTCGAGCGAAGCGACCTCGCGCACTCGGCTCATCCGGTCTTCGTATTTGGCCCCGCGCTTGTCGAGAGGCAGCCGCTCGACCTCGAGGAAGCCGGCCGCGAACTCGGCGAGCTCTGCGCGATCCACCTGGTGCTCGGCGATCGCCGTGCTGAGCCCGACCACCGCTTTGGTCACCTGATCGACGCTCTTGTCGAGTTGCGCAAGGCGATCGATCCGACTGTCGAGCACGACCGAACGGGCGAGCTGCCACGCGGACGCCTCGCTCAGCACCGTGCCATCGCTGTCGCGACCGATCAGTGCCGCATGGTCACGATAGATCGAATTCGCGAACGAGTTGTAGGTGGCAGCGAAGGGCGCCTCGAACGGGTCGAATTCGGGGGCGAGACCGGCGGAAGCGAGTTGTTCGATCCGGCGGCGGATGCGGCTGCCGAGTTCACCCGCCGCCTTCCTGGTGAAAGTGAGTCCGAGCACCTCGTGCGCGCGCACGTGTCCGTTCGCCAGTAGCCAGAGCACCCGGTTGGCCATGGTCTCGGTCTTTCCACTGCCGGCGCCGGCTACCACGAGTGCCGGCTCGAGCGGAGCCTCGATCACAGCCCGCTGCTGATCGGTGGGTCGCGGAAGCTTCAGGGCATCGGCGAGGTCGATCGCGCTCAGTTCGCGGCCGATTGCGGGCTTGATGGTCGTCTGATTCGTCACCGCTGGTCAGCACACCTCAATCGCTACACACCGCTCGCACAACGTGCCAGCGGAACTTCTCTTCGCCCGGCTTGAACTCGTCTATCTGCACGACTCCCCGGAACCTGGCGGCGGCCATGCCTTGCGCGGCGTCGCGTACCCGTTGCCGGAACTGTTCGAGCCGTGTCTCATCGAACGGGGCCTGATGGTCCTCGCGGTACGGACGGCCGTCGCGACCTGAGCGCACGAACAACAGTTTCGCCCCGCCCGGCGCATGCCCCGAGGGCAACCCGTCGAGTCGTCCTTCCGCGTAGGCGAGCTGGTACGCGCCGAGCTGCGCATGCTCGGCGAGCTCCGCCTTGCTCGGCACGGTACTGCCGGTCTTCAAGTCCACAATGACCACCCGGCCATCCACGAGCTGCTCGACCCGGTCGATCTTGCCCCGCACGATCGCGCGATCCACCGGCAGTTCGAAAGACCCCTCGGCGGAGACGAGGGTGCCACCGGCAAGACCGAAGTCCGTGAGGTACTCGGCGATCGCCGCAGCCATCCGCTTCGCCAGGCGACGGTGTCGCTCATCCACCCACGGCGCCTCGAACTCGAGTTCGCCCCACCGGCTGTCCGCCGCCGCCCACACCGCCTCCGCGGTCGCCTCTGCGGCGGTCTCCATCGCCCAGTGCATGACGTTGCCGACTCCCATGGCCGTGGAGGGGCTGTCGCCGGCGACCACATCGATGAACCAGTGCAACGGCGAGGACTCGAACCGCTCGAGCTTGGACGGCGAGACGGGAACCACTGTCGACTCGTCGCCGAGGTCGTACAGCGGCGCGACGGAGGTCGCCTCGAGCAGTCCGTGCCACTGTGCGGGGTCGGCCCCCGGCACCCGCTCCCGAGCCAGGCGGGCGAGCGCGCGGGCAGCGGCATCCCGGCGGGAAGGCGCGCCGGAGACGAGTTCGCGCCGCAGCCGCCCGACGAGCGGCCGCAAAGACAGTGGCGCCGTCCGGTCGGCGTTGAGCGCCACGGCACCGGGCGGCAGGAGCGAGAACAGGGCACTGCCCGCCTCGTCGTCGTTGACGACCGCTCCGACGATCACTCGCTCGCTCGCTCGCGAGACGGCGAGCGCGAACATCCGCAGCTCGTCGTCGAGCACGAGCTTTCGTTCGTCCAGTTCTGCGTGGTCGAGCCCGGTCGCCGCCCGCACCAAGCGCGTGGCACCCAGGAGCGAACCGCGGGGACGCAGGTTCGGCCACACGCCCTCTTGCACGTTCGCGACCGCGACCACGTCGAACTCGAGGCCTACCACGCCGGCGCTCGTGGTGACGAGCACGGCGTCGTCGTGCGCGGCGGGAGCGAGCGAGTCTTCGGGCACTTCGGAATCGAGCACCTGGTCGAGGAACAGCCGAGGCTCGTGATTCGGACTGCGCTCGGCGAATCGCTTGGCGGCAGCGAACAAGGCCACGACTCCGTCGAGGTTCCGGTTCGCCTCGAGGGCCGTGATCCCCGAGCCACGTGATTCGTCCTGCCAGCGTCTGGCGAGCCCCGAACTCTCCCACGCGTG
>CAYRUW010000018.1:0-15157 GCA_964427465.1 uncultured Diaminobutyricimonas sp. | reverse complement strand
CGAAGGTCGACCGTTCTGCCGCCTACGCGATGCGCTGGGTAGCCAAGAATGCGGTCGCGGCGGGACTGGCCGATCGTCTCGAAGTGCAAGTGGCATACGCGATCGGCAAGGCCGCTCCAGTCGGCCTCTACGTGGAGAGCTTCGGTTCCGGTGCGGTACCGGACGAACGGATCATCACCGCTATCCGCGAAGTGTTCGACTTGCGGCCGGCCTCGATCATCCGCGACCTCGACCTGTTGCGTCCGATTTACGCGCAGACAGCGGTGTACGGCCATTTCGGGCGCGAACTGCCCGATTTCACTTGGGAGCGGCTCGACCGCGTGGAGCAATTGCGCGACGCAGCCGGACTCTGACATGGCGGCGTTCGCGCGAGTACTCGTCGACTCGCCGCTGCCTCAGCTCGATCGCCTGTTCGACTACGCGGTCCCGGACGAACTGGACGCGTCGATCCGCCCGGGCGTCCGGGTCAAGGTGCCATTTCGCTCTGCTGGCCGCATCGCCGACGGTTTCGTCGTCGAACTCGCCGGCTCCGCTGCCTTCTCTGGGCGAGCGCGTCCCGTGGAAAGCGTAGTCTCGCCTGTGCCCGTGCTCGCCCCCGAAATCTGGACGCTCGCGAGACGACTTGCTGACCGGGCCGCCGGCTCGGCCAGTGACGTGTTGCGTCTTGCGATCCCTGCACGGCAAGCGCGGGTGGAGAAGGCCTGGGTCGCGCGCGGGGCGACGAGCCCCAGCACTCCTGTGCAGGCCCTCGAAGTGTCCGGATACGGCAGCGAGCTTCAAGCGCTCCTAGACGCCCACGGGCGGGCAGCGCTCGACGCGATCCCGGCATTGCAACAGGTGGGGGAGCGATGGGTGGGTCGCTGGGCGATCGCTCTTGCCGAGGCGGCGACGCGGGCAATCGCGCGCGGCGAGTCTGCTCTGCTCGCAGTACCCGATCACCGCGATCAGGAGCAGCTGCTGGCGGCGCTCTCGGCTGTGCTGCCAACCGAACGGATAGTCCGCCTCGACGCGCGGCAATCCAACGCTGATCGCTACCGTGCGTTCTTGCGTTGTCTCGAAGGCGTACCTGTCGCAGTCGTTGGCAATCGCTCCTCGTTGTACGCACCGGCGAGCGCGGTCGGGCTCATCGCGATGTTCGACGACGGCGACCCGTTATACGCCGAACCGCTCGCTCCGTACGTGCACACGCGTGATGTCGCCTTGATCCGGCACGAACTCCAGGGGGGAGCCTTGCTCTTTCTCGGGCACACCCGGAGCACTGATGTCGAGCGTTTGCATTCGATCGGCTGGCTGGAACAAGTACGGCCTTCCCGTGTCAGTTCGCCGCGAGTGATCCTCACCGGACACCAGTCCGGCGACGACGACCTGGCAACCCACGCGCGAATCCCCTCGGGAGCATGGCGCGAAGCCAGGCAGGCTCTCGCATCCGGTCCTGTGCTCGTGCAAGTCGCCCGGCCCGGCTACGCACCGCTGCTCGTGTGCTCGGATTGCGGCGAGCAAGCACGATGCGATCGCTGCGGCGGGCCATTGCGCACGCCTAGAGCATCGAGCGTTGCTTCATGCGCGTGGTGCGGGGCCCTCGCGGCCGGCTGGCGATGCCCGACTTGCACAGGCACCCGGTTCCGGCCGGTCGGAGCCGGCTCGATGCGCACCGCGGAAGAGCTGGGCCGTGCATTCCCCGGTGCGAAGGTGGTCGTCGCCGACGGCGAGCATCCACGGCTGACGGTGGACGATTCGCCCGCGCTCGTGGTCGCCACCCGAGGTGCCGAACCTGTGGCAGCGGGCGGCTACCATGCTGTGCTGCTGCTCGACGGCGAACGGATGATCGCGCGCGAGAGCCTGCGCGTCGCCGAAGACTGCTTGCGCTGGTGGTCGAATGCCGCGGCGCTCGCCGCTCCGGGCGCACCCGTCGTCCTCGTAGGGGTGCGCGGTGCGATCGCTTCGGCCCTCGCCACCTGGCAACAGGCCGAACACGCGCGTAGCGAGCTCGCGGATCGCAGGCGATTGCGATTCCCGCCCGCTGTTCGCGTGGCCACTGTCACCGGGACGCCACAAGCGGTCGCCGAAGCCGTCGATCGCATCGAGATCGATCCACGGGATGTGCTCGGCCCGGTCGGTCTCGACGACGAACGCGTGCGCGCCATCGTCCGGTTCGACTTCGCCAAGGGCTCGGCCGTGGCTGCCGCGCTGAGAGCCGAGGTCGTGCGACAAGCCACCGCAGGGCGGGGGACCAGTTCGGCACAGCCAGCGCGGGCCGCGTCGGGGCTGCGGGTTCGCTTCGACGATCCGGAGCCGTTCGCGTTGCTCACTTGAGATCCGCGCTCGACGTGCCGCCCTTGCGTCGGTGCTGGGAGAATCGAGTGATGAGTGGGCTCAAGATCGTCTTTGCGGGCAGTCCCGCCGTCGCCGTGCCGAGCCTTCGCGCGCTCGCCGCCAGCCGGCACGAGTTAGTCGGCGTGATCACGCGCAAGGACGCACCGCTCGGCCGAAAGCGCGTACTGACCCCCACGCCCGTGGCCGATGCGACTGAACCCGGCGTGGCGCTGGCGAAAGCCAATCGGCTTGCCGATGTGGCCGATCGCGTGCTCGCGCTCGGTGCTGACCTCGGTGTGATCGTCGCATACGGCGGACTCGTGAGAGAACCCCTGCTAAGTGCCCCGCGACTGGGCTGGATCAACCTGCACTTCTCGCTACTGCCCCGCTGGCGGGGCGCGGCGCCCGTACAGCACGCGATCATGGCAGGCGACGAAGTCACCGGCTCGAGCGTGTTCCGGCTCGTCGAGGAACTCGACGCCGGAGACGTGTACGCGAAAGCCGAACGGCCGATCGGCCCGGACGAGACCGCAGGCGAAGTGCTCCAATCGCTCGCCGAATCGGGGGCGGGCCTGCTCGCCGGGGTTGTGGATGCACTGGCGGAAGGGCGTGCGCACGCAACGCCACAACAAGGCGAACCGACATTCGCGCCCAAATTGACGATCGACGACGGCCGCATCGAGTGGGATCGGGCGGCGGGCCTCGTCTACAACCGCATCCGGGGCACGACGCCGGAACCGGGAGCCTTCACCGATGTCGACGGGACGAGGGTCAAGATAATCGCGGCGGCCCGTGCACGGCAGGACCACGGCCCTCTCGCACCGGGACGGATAGTTCAACTGGGGGACCGCGTGCTCATCGGGACGGCGAGCGAGCCGATCGAACTCGTCACCGTGCAACCGGCCGGGAAACGCGCAATGGACGCGACTGCCTGGTTGCGTGGGTTCATCGGGAACGCGATCGCCCGGTGAATCGTCGAAGCGTTCGGGTCCAGCCCGCCCGGCGGGTGGCGTGGGAGGTCATCTCGGCCGTCCGCAGCGCGGACGCATACGCGAACCTGCTGCTGCCGGCACGCATCCAGCGCGCAGGACTCAGCGGCCCGGATGCGGCGCTCGCAACCGAGCTCACGTACGGCACGCTGCGCCGGCGCGGCTACTACGACGTCGTGATCTCGCTCGCAGCACGCAGAGACGTTTCCGGCATCGACCCCGCCGTGCTCGACGTGCTCCGGTTGGGCTGCCACCAGCTGCTGTCCATGCGCACCGCATCACATGCCGCGGTGGACGAATCGGTGAGCCTCACGCGACAAGTCGCCCGTGAGGCCACCGGCTTCGTGAACGCCGTTCTGCGCACGGTGAGCCGCGAAACCCCCGAGAGCTGGGCCACGCGGGCGATCGCGACGGCGCGAGGAGCGGACGAACGGATCGCGATCGAACATTCGCATCCGGTGTGGGTCGTGCGTGCCTTGCGCTCGGCGCTGGCCGCCGAGGACCGGGCGGGAGAACTACCGGAAGCACTCGAAGCGGACAACGCGGCACCTCGCGTGACACTGGCGCAATTGCCGGGCAACCCGGCCGACGAACCTCTCGTCGGCCGGCCCACACGCTACTCGCCGATCGGCCACGTGCTCGAATCCGGGGACCCTGCCAGCCTCGGAGCGGTAGCGAGCGGCTGGGTGCGCGTGCAAGACGAAGGCTCGCAGCTCGCCGCGCTCACTCTCATCGGCGCGCGACCCGTGCAGGCTGGGGAGCGCTGGCTCGATTTGTGTGCGGGTCCAGGCGGCAAGGCAGCGATCCTCGCCGCCGAGGCGCAAGTCACCGGCGCCCGGTTCCAGGCGAACGAGATCGTGCCCGCGCGTGCTGAGCTCGTGCGCGGCGCGCTCGCACCCATCGATCCGCAAGCGGAGATCACGGTTGAAGACGGCCGGAGTTTCGGGCAGAGGCATCCCGGCGAGTTCGACCGGATCCTGCTCGACGCGCCTTGTACGGGGCTCGGTGCCCTCAGGCGCCGGCCCGAGGCGAGGTGGCGCAAGTCGCCTGACGACGTTGCCGAACTCACCGCACTGCAGCGCGAGCTGCTCGAGTCGGCGATCGCCGCACTGTCGCCGCAAGGGGTACTCGCCTACGTGACCTGCTCACCGCATCCGGCCGAGACCCAGCAGATCGTCACCGGTGCCATCGACGATTCGCTCGCCGTGCCGCTCGACACTCCGGCCGCCATGCAAGCCGTGTCGAAAGCGCGGTTGGACCTGCCGCCAGATCGCAGCTGGGTGCAATTGTGGCCGCACCGCCACGGCACGGATGCGATGTTCGTGCAGTTGCTCGCCAAGCCGGGCTAGTCCGCGGCGGAGGCCTCTAGGCTGAGCCGGGTGAGTGTACGCATCAATCCGAGCATCCTGTCCGCCGATTTCACGGCGTTCGCGGACGAAATAGGGCGCATCCCCAACGCCGATCTCGTGCACGTGGATGTCATGGACAACCATTTCGTGCCGAACCTGACCTTCGGCCTGCCGATGGTTGAGCGGTTGCAACAGGTTTCCGCCCTGCCCCTGGACGTGCACCTCATGATCGAAGACCCCGACCGCTGGGCCCCCGGGTATGCCGAAACCGGTGCGTTCTCGGTCACCTTCCACGCGGAGGCGGCGAGCGACCCGGTACGGATCGCGCGCCGACTTCGCGACATCGGCGCACGTGCCGGAATCGCCGTCAAACCAGCCACTCCGATCGAGGACTACCTCGAATTGCTGGAAGAGTTCGATCAAGTGCTCGTGATGACCGTCGAGCCCGGGTTCGGCGGGCAACGGTTCATTGCTTCGACCATGCCGAAGCTCCGCCTGCTCGCCGATGCGGTGGCGCGTTCGGGCCTCGACGTGTGGCTGCAGGTGGATGGCGGAATCACCGAAGAGACGATCGTGCAAGCCGCCGAGGCCGGTGCGGACACTTTCGTCGCCGGTTCGAGCGTTTTCGGTGCCGAGGATCCGGCGGCGGCCATATCCGCATTGCGCGCCGCGGCCGAGGCGCATTCGCACTGAGCATGCGAGGCGATTTCGGGGCAGGCTCGTTGGCTGTTTGCCGAAAGCGCATGCTTTGATGGAACGCATGACTGACGCACGGAGCAGAACCAAGCCAGAAGTCGAATTCATCGAAGGCGAGGCTCCCGAGCAGCTCGTGGTCACCGATCTGATCGTCGGCGACGGGCCGGAAGCACAACCCGGCGCGACCGTGGAAGTGCATTACGTGGGCGTCGACTTCGAATCCGGCGAAGAATTCGATTCGAGCTGGAGCCGCGGCGAGACGATCACGTTCCCGCTCTCCGGGCTCATCAAAGGCTGGCAGGACGGGATTCCGGGCATGCGGGCGGGCGGTCGGCGTCAGCTTGTGTGCCCGCCCCACCTGGCCTACGGCCCCGCCGGTGGTGGCCATATGCTCTCGGGTCGGACCCTCGTGTTCGTGATCGACCTGATCGCAGCCGGCTAGCCAGTAACCTTGAGGGCGTGAAGTCCTTCGACGCGCTCTTCGAGGAGTTGAGCCAGAAGTCCGTGACGCGTCCCGACGGCAGCGGCACGGTTGCCGAGCTCGATGCCGGCGTGCACGCGATCGGCAAGAAGATCGTCGAGGAGGCCGCGGAGGTCTGGATGGCGGCGGAACATGAGACGCATGACCGTACGGCGCAAGAAATCAGTCAGTTGCTGTATCACGTGCAAGTGCTCATGCTCGCGAAAGGGCTCACCACCGAGGATGTCTACCGACATCTGTGAGCTCGTCGCACAACCGTCCAGATCGAAGAGAAATTGGTGAACCGATGCTTCGGATAGCCGTGCCCAACAAGGGTTCGCTCGCGGAGACCGCGATCGATACTTTGCGCGAGGCCGGGTACGTAACGCGCCACGATTCGCGCGAACTGATCGTGCCCGATCCGGCCAACGACGTCGAATTCTTCTACTTGCGGCCGCGAGACATAGCGACCTATGTGGGATCGGGCGCGCTCGATGTCGGCATCACTGGTCGCGATCTGCTGCTGGATTCCGGATCCGCGGCCGCCGAGGCCATGGAACTGGACTTCGGCCAATCCACGTTCCGGTTCGCCGGCCCGGTCGGTTCGTTCTCGCAATTGAGCGATCTCGAAGGGGTTCGCGTGGCTACGAGCTACGCGGGGCTCGTAGGCTCGTTCCTTGAGCGCGAGGGCGTGCGCGCCGAGATCGTCAAGCTGGACGGCGCCGTCGAATCCGCCGTACGACTTGGTGTCGCCGACGCCGTTGCCGACGTGGTCTCGACAGGCACGACCTTGAGAAAGCAAGGACTCGAGATTTTCGGGCCCGTGATCCTCGACTCCGCTGCCGTGCTGATCAGCGCGAATCGCGAACTTCCCGGACTTGCCACGCTCAAGCGACGGTTGCAAGGGGTCATGGTCGCGCGATGCTACGTGATCATGGACTACGACCTGCCATCGGAACTCATCGAGAAGGCCGCGAAGATCACCCCCGGTTTCGAATCGCCGACCGTGTCGCCCTTGCGCGATCGGGACTGGGTCGCAGTGCGGGTGATGGTGCCGCGCGCCGACACCAACCAGATCATGGACGCTCTGTACGAGCTCGGCGCCCGCGCGATCCTCGTGAGTCCCATTCACGCCGCGAGAATCTGATGTCGCTGGCGGTCAGGGTCATCCCGTGTCTCGACGTGGCAGCGGGACGTGTCGTCAAAGGGGTGAACTTCCAGAACCTGCGGGACGCCGGTGATCCGGTCGAACTAGCGGCGCGATACTACGAACAAGGGGCGGACGAACTCACCTTCCTCGACGTCACCGCGACCGTGGACGAGCGCGAGACGACATTCGAAGTCGTGCGGGCGACCGCCGAACAAGTGTTCATCCCGCTGACGGTCGGCGGGGGAGTGCGCACGGGCGACGACGTCGCGCGGTTGCTTGCCACCGGCGCCGACAAAGTCTCCGTGAACAGCGCTGCGGTCGCAAGGCCCGAACTGCTCGGCGAAATCGCGGATCGTTTCGGTGCGCAAGTACTCGTGCTCTCGCTCGATGTGACGCGATCGGCAAAGGCGCCGTCCGGTTTCGTGGTGACGACTCACGGCGGACGCTCCAGAACCTCGCTCGACGCCGTCGAATGGGCACGCGAGGCGATCGAACGGGGTGCCGGCGAACTGCTCGTCAACTCGATCGACGCAGACGGCACCAAGGAGGGTTTCGACCTCGGCCTCATCGAGGCCATCCGCGCGGCGAGCGCTGTGCCCGTGATCGCTTCCGGCGGTGCCGGCGCCCCGGAGCACTTCGCGCCGGCTGTGGCAGCGGGTGCGGATGCCGTGCTCGCAGCATCCGTGTTCCACAATGGCCAGATGACTATCGGTGAGGTCAAACAGAGCCTCGCCGCGGCGGGGGTGACGGTGCGATGAACCAGACGAGCCTCGACGAGGCGCTGGACCGTGCCCGGTTCGGTGCGGACGGGCTCATGCCCGCGATAATCCAGCAGGAGGGCACGGGCGAAGTGCTCATGCTCGGTCACATGAACCGCGAAGCGCTCCGGCGAACTCTCACCGAGGGCAGAGTGACATTCTGGAGCCGATCGCGGCAGGAGTTCTGGCGCAAAGGCGACACCTCTGGCAACGTGCAATACGTACGCGCCGCAGCGCTGGATTGCGACGGCGACGCGATCCTCGTAACGGTCGAGCAGGTGGGTGTGGCCTGCCACACCGGCGCGCGCTCGTGCTTCGACGTGCAACCGCTGGAAGTGACGCAGGAGGCGGAGTGATCGGCAGCACGTCCAGGGACGACTTCGACGCGCGGCTTGCGGCCGGGCATCGAGTGGTGCCGGTGCTGCGCGCCATGTTCGCCGACGGGGAGACCCCGGTTGGCATCTACCGCAAACTCGCGCTCGGCAAGCCCGGATCGTTCCTGCTCGAATCGGCCGAGCAAGGCGGCATCTGGTCCCGGTACTCGTTCGTCGGCGTCTCGGCCTTCGGCGTGCTCACCGAACTCGACGGCCGCGCGCACTGGCTCGACTACGGCTTGAGCCGCGAGCGTGCACTCGGCGACGACGCGCCGCAAGCACCCCTCGACGCATTGGCGCACCTCTACGACCGCTGGCACACCCCGAAAGTCGACGGCCACCCCCCGCTCACCGGTGGACTCGTCGGCATGATCGGGTGGGAGGCGGTGCGCCAGATCGAACGGCTGCCGAACGCGCCGGCTGCGGATTTCTCGGTGCCGGCCCAAGCGCTCACATTCGTCTCCGAACTGGTCGTGGTCGACCACCGCACTTCGACGGTGTACCTGATCGCCGCAGCGCTCAACGACCCGGCCACGCCCGAGCAAACCGAGCACGCGGGGGAGATCTGGGCCGAAGTGCAGTCCAGGCTCGACCGGATGCAATCCGAACTCGCCGAACCCACCGAAGCGTTGCTCGCCGAGGTCGATCTGAGCGTCGAGCCCGAACCTGTTCCCCGGACTGCTCCCGAGGATTACCTCGCCGCCATCGAACGGTCGAAGCAATACATCCGCGACGGGGATGTGTTTCAGGTCGTGATCTCGCAGCGCTTCGACCATGAGGTCACAGCGCATCCGCTCGACGTATATCGGGTGCTGCGCACGCTCAACCCGAGCCCTTACATGTATCTTCTCGGATTCGCCGATCCGCGCGGCGCGGAATACTTCGTGGTCGGTTCCTCGCCGGAGGCCCTGTTCAAGGTGCAAGGACGCCGCGCGTACACGCATCCGATCGCGGGCTCGAAACCGCGCGGGGCGACCCCTGAAGAAGACCTCGACCTGGCCAGCGAGCTCGCCGACGATGCGAAAGAGCAGGCCGAGCATCTCATGCTCGTGGACCTTTCGCGCAACGACCTGCAGAAGGTGTGCCGCCCGGGTAGCGTCGAGGTCACCGAGTTCATGCAAGTGGAACGCTTCAGTCACATCATGCATCTGGTCTCGAGCGTGGAAGGCGACTTGCGCGACGATGTGAACTCGATCGACGTGTTCCGCGCCACCTTCCCCGCGGGCACGCTCTCGGGCGCGCCGAAACCACGCGCGCTCGAGATAATCGACGAACTCGAACCGGCGCAGCGCGGCGTCTACTCGGGCGTTGCCGGCTACTTCGGATTCGCCGGCGACGCGGACCTCGCGATCGCGATCCGCACGGCATTCATCGCCGATGGCGTGGCCCGGGTTCAAGCCGGAGCGGGGCTCGTCGCCGACTCCGACCCGCAGTCCGAACTCGAAGAATCCAGGAACAAAGCGGCCGCGCCGCTTCGAGCGATCGCTGTCGCGAACGCGATGAGAAGACTCTCGTGAGCGCACGCGGCGCCAAGTACGCGAGCTTGACGGCTCTCGCGGTGCTCTCGGGGTTCATGCTCATCGCATGGCCGCAGCCCTGGTTCGTCGCCGAGTTGCCGGGCACGCGCGTCGTCGTCACCGGGGAACTCGCAGCACCGGCTATGGCGGCATTCGCAACCGCGGGGCTCGCGCTGACCGCTGCGCTCTCACTGGCGGGGCCCTTCTTCCGGATCGTGCTCGGCGTGCTCGAAATGGCCTTAGCCGGTTGCGTGCTGCTTTCGGCGATGCTCGCGCTCGCATCGCCCGAAGACGCGGCCTCCGCCGCCGTGACCGAGACCACGGGCGTCGCGGGAGAGCAATCCGTCGCCGCGCTCGTGCAGTCGGTTCAAGCCACGGCATGGCCTTGGCTCGCCGCAGCTTCGGCAATCCTCGCCATCCTCGCCGGACTGACGATCGCGATCACGGGCCGCAAATGGCCGGGGCAGGGGGCGCGATACCAGCCGGTGCGCTTCGCGGCAGCATCCGCCGACGACACTGCCGCGGCCTGGAGCGCGTTGAGCGACGGCGACGACCCGACCTCGGATCGGTCGCCCGGGCAGGGGCACCGTGCCGGCGACACAGAGACTGACCGATAGACTGGCTTGGAGGCAAGGCCAGCTTTCGACCTGAAGGAGATACGTGTCAGAAGCGACTGATCCCGGCCACGGGAACTCGCCCGCGGCTTGGGCCGCGGTGGTCATCATGCTCGTGGGCTTCACCGTCGGCACTGTCGCATTCGTGCTGGCCGTCGAGTGGCTCGTCTGGGCATCGGCGGGAGTGGTCGTGATCGGCCTCATCGTGGGCGCAGTGCTCGCAGCACTCGGCTGGGGTGTTCGCGGACACCGTTACCAGGACAAGGCGCACGGCTAGGGCTCAAGTGCTTGCCGATCTAGTCGACGGTGCGCTGCGCGATGCCGCAAAGCGCCGTCGGGAACGCGACCTCGCGACGGTCGAACGCGAAGCGCTCGAGCGCGCGCCTGCGCTCGACGCGCTCGAAGCGCTCGCCCCAGCCGACCGGGTGAAGGTGATCGCCGAGATCAAGCGAGCCAGCCCCTCGCGGGGGTCGATGGCCGAAATCCTCGATCCGGCATCGCTCGCGCTGTCGTACCAGACCGGGGGAGCGAGCGCAATCAGCGTGCTCACCGAAGGCCGCAGATTCTCCGGCAGCCTCGCCGACCTCGAGGCCGTGCGGTCGGCAGTGCACATCCCGATACTGCGCAAAGACTTCATCGCCGACCCATACCAGGTGTTCGAGGCACGGGCCGCTGGCGCCGACCTCGTGCTGCTCATCGTCGCCGCACTCGACCAAGACCAATTGCGTTCGCTCCACTCACTCGTCCGTTCCCTGGGCATGACCGCGCTCGTGGAGACCCATGATGCGGACGAGATCGCGCGGGCACTCGATGTTGGAGCCGAACTCATCGGCGTCAACGCGCGGAACCTGAGCACCTTCGAGGTCGATCGCGAACTGTTCGGCCGGCTTGCCGACCAGATCCCATCGGGCGTGATCCGCGTGGCCGAGTCAGCGGTCTCGTCCCCGGCAGATGTCGCCCGCTATCGAGCGGCTGGGGCGGACGTGGTGCTAGTGGGCGAAGCACTCGTCACGCATGGCGATCCGGTCCGCGCGATCGAAAGCTTCCGGGCGATCTGATGGGGCTGCGCGAAGCCGAAGGCCCGTATTTCGGCGACTACGGCGGCCGGTTCGTTCCGGAATCCCTCGTGGCCGCCTTGGACGAACTCGACGAGGCCTACCGGCAGGCCAAACACGATCCGGCGTTCCAGGCCGAGTTCGCAGAGCTGGGCAGGACCTACACCGGCCGCCCCTCGGTTCTCACCGAGGTGTCCCGGTTCGCGCAGCACGCGGGCGGCGCACGAATCCTGCTCAAGCGCGAAGACCTCAATCACACGGGTTCGCACAAGATCAACAACGTGCTGGGACAAGCGCTCATCGCGAAGCGACTCGGCAAGACCAGGCTCATCGCCGAAACCGGTGCCGGGCAGCACGGGGTGGCCACGGCGACCGCGGCAGCCTACTTCGGTATGCAGTGCGTGATCTACATGGGCGAAGTCGATACCGAGCGCCAAGCTCTGAACGTCGCACGGATGCGCCTGCTCGGTGCCGAGGTGATACCGGTGCGCGCGGGGTCGCGCACGCTCAAGGATGCCATCAACGAAGCGTTGCGCGATTGGGTCGCCAATGTCGAGACCACCCACTACCTGCTCGGTACGGTCGCCGGTCCGCACCCATTCCCGGTCATGGTGCGCGACTTCCACAAGATCATCGGCGAGGAGGCCCGGGCGCAAGTGCTGGAGGCGACCGGCCGGCTGCCCGATGCGGTGACCGCTTGCATCGGCGGCGGCAGCAACGCGATGGGCATCTTTCACGCCTTCCTGGACGACGAGAGCGTCGCCTTGTACGGCTATGAGGCGGCCGGCCAGGGACACCTCACCGACCGCCATGCCGCGACCCTCACCATGGGCAGACCCGGGGTGCTGCACGGCGCGCGAAGCTACTTGTTGCAGGACGAAGACGGCCAGACCGTCGAATCGCACTCGATCTCGGCCGGGCTCGACTACCCGGGGGTCGGCCCGGAACATGCCTGGCTGGCCGACACCGGGCGCGCGACTTATCTGCCGATCACTGACGACCAGGCGATGCAAGCGCTTCGCCTGCTGGCCCGCACCGAAGGGATAATCCCCGCAATCGAATCCGCGCACGCTCTCGCCGGCACGCTCGAACTGGGCAAGCAGCTTGGCAAAGACGCGATCATCCTGGTGTCGCTGAGCGGGCGCGGCGACAAAGACATGGAAACCGCAGGCAAGTACTTCGATCTGCTGGACGTCGAGGGGCAGCAAGAAACCGATCGCGACGACGCTCCGGGAGGGAAGGCTTGAGCGCGGTCGCCGACGTGATCGCGGCACGCAATCGCGAGGCATCCGGCGCCCTGATCGGTTACCTGCCAGCCGGGTTCCCCGACCTCCGCACGAGCATCGACTCAGCCGTGGCGCTCGTGCGCAACGGTGTCGACGTGATCGAACTGGGTGTGCCGTACTCGGACCCGGTGATGGACGGCCCGACGATCGAAGCCGCAACACGGACGGCACTGGCCAACGGCTTCAAGCTCCGCCAGGTCTTCGAAGCGGTCTCCGCGATCAGGTCCGAGGTCGACGCGCCTGTGCTGCTCATGACCTACTGGAATCCCGTCCTGCAATTCGGCGTCGACCGGTTCGCGGACGAACTGCTCGCCGCCCAGGGCGCCGGCCTGATCACACCCGACCTGATCCCCGACGAAGCTGAACCCTGGCTCGCCGCCTCGGAGCGCACGGGCCTTGACCGGGTGTTCCTTGCCGCCCCATCGTCGTCTCCGGAACGACTGCAGCAAGCCGTCGCACACAGCAGAGGCTTCGTGTACGCGGTCTCGACGATGGGCATCACCGGCGCGCGCGCAGACGTGGATGCGGCCGCGCGCGGCGTCGTCGGCCGATTGCGCGACGCGGGCGCAGACAGCGTGTGCGTCGGACTGGGTATCTCCACGGGTGCGCACGTGCGCGAGGTGCTCGAATACGCCGACGGTGCGATAGCCGGTTCGGCGATAGTGCGGGCGATCGCCGAAGAAGGCGTCAAGGGCGCTGCACGGATCGGTGCTGAACTCGCCGTCGGATGCACAGTAGGGTAGGCACGTGCTTTTGCCATTGAGCCTTCCTAGCCCGCCCGCCGAATGGCAAGTCATTGACATTGCGCAATGGCTGCTCGACACCTTCGGCTGGGACGTGCCCTTCCTGACCATCAGAACGTATGCGCTTTGCCTCATGGTCGGGATGCTCGCAGCCGGTCTCATCGCGCATGCTCGGCTGACCCGCCGCGGCGGCGAACCGGGAATCGTGCTCGACATCGGGCTGTGGGCTGTCGTGTTCGGCATCATCGGAGCCCGCACTTGGCACGTGCTCACGCATCCCGACGACTACTTCGGACCGGAACACGACTTGCTCTCGGTGTTCTACATCTGGGAGGGCGGCATCGCCATTTTCGGCGCCCTCACCGGCGGAGCGGTTGGGGCCTGGATCGGCTGCCGGATAACGGGCATCAGGTTCTGGAGTTTCGCCGACGCCCTCGCACCCGGGATTCTCGTCGGGCAGGCCATTGGACGCTTCGGCAATTGGTTCAACCACGAATTGTTCGGCTGGCCAACGGACTTGCCCTGGGGGCTCGAGATCGAGGCCGACAATCCGGCGTTCCCGGCCGGACTGCCCGACGACACGCTCTTCCATCCCACATTCCTGTACGAGTCGATCTGGAATCTGATCGGCGTCGCCGTGATCCTGTACCTCGCTCGCGAATACCGCTTCACGCGCGGGCGCGTGTTCGGGGTTCCGTTCGTCCGGGCGGTGCGCGGCAGGTTGCCGTTGCAGTGGGGCAAAGTGTTCGCGCTCTACCTGATCTGGTATGGCCTTGGCCGGAGCTGGTTCGAAACCATCCGCGTCGACCCGAGCGAAGTGTTCCTGGGCGTGCGCAGCAACGTCTGGGGTGCGTGGATCGCAGTCGTGCTCGGGATTGTGCTGCTCATCGTGCAGACACGTCGTCATCCGGGGCGCGAACCGAGCGTTTACGTGCCCGGGCGAGAATGGAGCCCCCAATCTGAGTTAGAATCGGCCGACCGATACTCGGACGACGACGAAGGCGACGCCGACGACGTCACAAGCGCATCCGAGCGGCCCGCCACAAGCGAGACCACTGCCAGGCCCTAGTTTGGGCCTGGCACGGTCCAGGCAGTAACACCCGAACTGCATATTCCCTGCCGGCTCCTGTGTCTGGCAGACTTTTCTCCCTGCACCGGGCCAGCGTCGCCCCGATCCCCGACCGCGTTTCGTGAGGACGGTTTACAGATGGCTTCAGGCACCCCTTTCCAGCAATTCAGCACCCTGCCCAAGCGGGCCGGGCTGTACGACCCTGGAACGGAGAAAGACGCTTGCGGCCTCGCCATGGTCGCGACCCTGAGGGGCGCGGCCGGGCACGACATCGTGCAGGCCGCGCTCGACGCCCTGCGGAACCTGGAGCACCGCGGAGCAGTCGGGTCCGACGCAGGAACCGGAGACGGCGCCGGGATCATCACCCAGATCCCGGACGGATTCTTGCGCGAAGTCACGCCGTTCCAGCTCCCGCCGGCCGGCCGGTACGCCGTCGGCATGGCATTCCTGCCCACAGATCCGCGCGAGCGCCGGGTGCTCAAGGCCTCGATCGGCAGCATCGCCGCGGATGAAGGCCTCGAAGTCCTCGGCTGGCGCGAAGTCCCGGTCGACCCGGAGCAATTGGGCAATCTGTCCCGTCAGGCCATGCCGGCGTTTGAGCAACTGTTCGTCGCTGCCGCGGGCGAAGGCCGCGCTACCGCGGTGCAAGGCATCGAACTCGACCGCAAGGCCTTCCGGTTGCGCAAGCGCGCCGAGCGCGAACTCTCCGCCTACTTCCCTTCGCTGTCTTGCCGCACCCTCGTCTACAAGGGCATGGTCACGACCTTGCAGCTCGAGCCGTTCT
>CAYRUW010000017.1:0-15216 GCA_964427465.1 uncultured Diaminobutyricimonas sp. | reverse complement strand
GCTCGCGAAGTGGCATTCGCGGTGGCTCTCGAGCTACCCGCTCGTCGGCGCGAGCCTGCTCGCGGATGCGTTGGAGCACCGCCAGCGGACCATGCTCGCGATCGACTCGCCGGGCGTGCGACGCGTCGGCATCCGCGAGGCATACTGCCGCGACGCGATCGACGAGGACGACCGCAATTTCTGCATGGGGCAAATGGTCGGCCTGCTCGAGGAAGCCGACACCGGCAGGCCCTCCCGCCTCGTCTGCTCGGTCAACCCCGGCCACACCACCTACCTACCGCACGAGTGGATGGCACACGCATGACCGGCCCCACCACCGACGAGGGCCGCCACAACTGGTGGCTCAGCATCGACGAAATCGCCATCGCCTTCGGCGTCGGCCGCAAACGCGCCTACCAGCTCGCGAAATCCGAAAAATGGCGCACGGCACCAGGAACCCGCCCCCGCCAGTACCTCTTCACCGATATCCGCCGCACCTTCCAACACCGACAGGAGCAACCCATGACACCTGCACCAGACCTCACTCCAGCCCAAACCGCGAAGGTCGAACGCTTCGGCCTCGACAAACCGCTGACCGTCATCGAGAGGGCCACCGAACTCTGCACCAAAGCCAACGGCAACCTCGACAACCTCACCCCCGCCGAACTCGACGAACTACGCGAGCTCAGGGCAACGATCGAGGCAGCATTGCGCCCGGCCATGGTGGCCGTTTCCGCGGCAGTCACCGCATTCGCCGACGCATGCGCAGAGTTTGTCGCCGTAGCGGCAAACGTCCTCGGCTACTTCAACGACGACACGGAAACGAATCCCGCCGCCGAAACAACCACCCGATAGGAGAACCACCATGCTCGAAACCGCCTGGACCATCCTGCTCACGATCCTCACCTGGATCGGCATCGCCGTCGGCGGCCTCATCCTGCTGATCTTCGCCTTCGTCATCCTCTACCTACCAATCGCAGCGATCACCACCGCCATCCGCCGAACCGGCCAGCACTCCCACTACCGCTATAAGCACCTCACCACCGCCGAACTCGACCACCTGGCCGAACTCGACCGACAAGCACACGCACGATCGCGAGGCAACCGCCCATGACCGACACCCGACACCACCCAAAACTCCGCCAAACCCTAGGCTGGACCCTCGCCCTCCTCGCGCTCGCGGCCGTGTACATGTCGTGGGGTGCGCTGTACGACCTAGCGGTCTATGTCGGTGGGATGAGCCACGACCGAGCGGTCGTGTTCCCGGCGATCATTGACCTGGTCACCATCGCTGCGATGCTGCTCGCACTGCTCGTGGAGAAAGCCTCCGGCTGGGCATGGGCAACGCTGACCGTGTTCGGCCTTTTCACCGTCGCCGGCAATGCCGCCCACGTGGTCACCGTCCCGCCCGGTCACCTCGCCCTCGGCGTCATGGTCGGCACGATCGTGAACGCGACGCCGGCGATCGCGCTGTTGATGACCACCCACCTCGCGGCCCGCACCGTGTTCCGTCCCGAACAGAACCGTGCCGCCGCCACTGGGACAACCCGCAAACGTTCCGCACCATCCCGCACGAGACGATCCCGGAACGGGACGGCACGTCCCGCCACTGCATCCCGAGACGCGCAACGGAACCAGGTGCTGGAACTCGCGTCCCAGAACGTCTCACTCCCAGAGATCGTCCTACAGACCGGCATCCCGAAATCCACCGTGCACCGCTGGATCACAACCACCACGGAACGAGACGAGGAATCGGCATGAAGCGCACCGATCAGATTCAGGGGCAGCGCCTCCCGGACCTCGACTTTCGCGAGAACTTCACGATGCGACAAGACCCGCCCGGAGCGTTCCGCAAGGTCACCGGGTTCCCGGATTCTGCGGTGGCCTACCCGTCGAATCTGACTGGGATGCTATGGCTCGCGAAGACCCCGAACGGGCTCCACGGCGCGCTCGGCGCGCACACGGTCCGCGAGGAAGATGACGGCACGATCACGGTGAAGCCGGGTGACGGATCAAGCAACAGCATTCTCGTGAGCAACGGAAAGGAGTCGTGGCATGGGTACATCACGAAGGGACTCTGGTGGGAACTGACATGACCGACGAAGCCCGCGAGGCGGCGATGGTTGAGTTCGCCAACACGCACAGGGGCGACCCTGCCGTGCAGGCGGCGGCGTTCCGTGCGGGGTGGGCGGCCCGGTCCGTTTCTCCGCTCGCCGTGGATGCTGTAGCGAGAGTGCTGTGCCGGTGGCACGAGGATGAGCCCGGCGACGTGCCGTTCCCTTGCGCCGCGTGCAAGGGTGCTGCGGGTGCGATTGTGGCCGAGTTCGGACCACTGACCGCGAAGCGGGAAGCGATCGCTCGGACCCTCTATGAGCAGTTCACTAGCAATCGCATCGCGGGCTGGGATGACATCACCGACGAGTTGGACGAGCCGCGCTCGGCGTGGTTAGCTGCCGCTGATGCGGTGATGGCGGTTGCTGACCGTGCCGAGGTAGAGCGGGAAGCCGCCGCGAAAGCGCTGGAGGATGCGGCGCATGCCTATCCGGCCATGCTGCGCGACATGGTGAGCCGAGGCAGTGTCCGGGACTGGCTCCGCGCTCGTGCTGCTGAGATTCGTGAAGGAGGCGGGCAATGAGTGCCCGAGACTGGACGCCGCGCGTTCGTGACGCTGCGCTCGACGCTTGCGGAGACGTTCGCCTCGATGGGCCTGAGTTCGACCGCTGGCTGGCGGAGGTAGAGCGGGAAGCGCTGCGACAGGCGGCACAGATCGCGTACTCGTACGGGCGCAAGCCTGCTGCTGTCCCCATGGAGAGGATCATCGCTGACGATATCGCCCATCGGATCGAGACCCGTGCTGCTGAGATCCGTGAGGGAGGCACCCGATGAGCAAGAGAAACCGGCTAGTGATCGAGTACACGACGGTCGGACTCGCTCTAGGCCTGGACTGGGCGACCGCCCGAACGGTGGCAAAGCAGATCGCTCATGAGCGCAGCCTCCGAGGGCGGCTGGCGCGCCTACTGAGAATCGCTCCGTGGGGAGGCACCCGATGAGCGAAGGTCCGATCAAGCAGTGGCGTGCTTCGTGGACGCCGCCGCGTGTGTCGACGAATCCGCGTACGAGTGTGCATGCGGCCGGTGAGAGTGGTCGCTCCTACTGCGGTCGGAGGGTTGCGGCGATCGCTTCGAGATGGTCGGAGGTGTCATGTGCGGATTGTGTGGCTGCGCGCCGTGCCGACCTCGAATCGGGAGCTCCGGGGAGCCCATCGTGAGCGGGGTGAAGTGGGAGAAGACGAGCTTCCCCGTTGGCACTCTTGTGCGGTTCAAGGACCGCAAGTCGCACCGATGGGAGTACGGCATCTATCGGGACCGCAATGTGTTTTACGAGTTTTCCGAGCTGCCGCTTGGTCCGGTGACTCGGTGGTTGGCGCACTGGCCGAAGTACTGGGAGGTCGCGATAGTGCGCGGCCCTGAATCGGGAGGTTCAGGGTCATGAGCATCATGAGGCCGCGCGTCTACCGCGAGCCACACCCGTTCTTCCCTAGTCATCCATGGCGCGCTCGGATCGAAGGGCTCTCGTGGCCGTTCCAAACGTGGGCCGAAGCGATCGCCGCAGCTCTACGCGATCACCCCGGGTTCCGAATGAGCAAGTGCGAGCACTACGCCGACCTGTACGGGCGTTGCATGGATTGCGGCATGACGTGGGCACAACGAGCGGCAGAGGCCGAATCTGAATCGGGAGGGTCAGAGGATGCATGACGAAGGAACCGACGACTTATACATGGAGTGGGAGAGCAAAGTGATGCTAATCAATCCCGACGTGTTCTACGAGGTCTTCCGTGCACGCGTCAAAGCGCACGAGAAGCATGGCGACCAGAGCATCGAGGCGACCGCGGCCCGCAGCTCGCGATGGCTGTCGATCCTCGTCGAGGAGGTGGGCGAGGTCGCGCACGAACTCACCTACGACGCGAAAGGCAGCCTCCGCGCGGAACTCATCGACGTGCTGGCGGTTGCGTCGGCGTGGGTCGACGCGCTCGATCGAGATACCGCCCGCCGTGACTCTCAGAGGGCCACCTGCTGTGCGACACCTGCGGCGACGAGGCTGCCTACTGCGGCTGCGGTCTCGAATCACCCGATTCAGAGGGCGGGAGCTGACTCGTGATGGAGCAGCCGACGTTGGACTTCGACGCGCTCGCCGGTGAGATACCCGCGTGGGCGCGGGAGTGCGTCTATTGCTACCCCGACGACTTCGGCGTCTACGACTACGACCGGCATCTGCGCAACGACCTCCCGATGACCTGCGCCGTGTGCGGGGCGTCATCGCCGAACCGTCTGCTGTTCGAGCAGAGCCACGGGGTGAACCTTGGTGCCTCATGGGAGAGCGGCCACCTGCTGTGCATGTCGCTCAGCCTGCTGCTGAACCACCTGACCTACGACATCCTCCACGGGCGCGAGCCACGAGCGAAGGACCTCTACGCGATTGAGCTCGGATGGCGCATCGCCCCGGATGGCGCACAACTCCCGCCCGAAGACTGGCCACCAGCACCGCGGCGGGACGAGTAGAAGTACTTCCAAGTGGGGCCTCACGACACGCCGACACTCGGCAGGTTCCGCGCTCGCGGCGTAAATCATTAGACAATCTGTAGCTAAGTTCTGGGTGCTGCTCACCCGGAAACCTCGGGCCTCGCGAAAGCGGGGCCTTCGTCTTGTCCCAATGGAGGGGCCATGGTCGACCGGCGCAGCGTCGACCTGAACTACAGCCGCGGCCGCCGCGGCCGGCCTTTCGAGCGCGCGAAGGCACATTGCTTCGCCACTGAGACCCACTGCCGGAAGTGCGGCGAACTCGTTGACAAGAGCCTCCCGTACCGAGATCCCGTAACGGGCAAGGTGAACCGGTGGTCGAAGTCCTTCGGGCACTCGGACGAGCTCGACGCAGGTGGCAACCCCTACGTGGGAAACCTTGAGCACCTGCACTGCAACACCTCGGCCGGCGCAAAGTACGGCAACGCCAAACGAAAGCGGCAACGCGAGAACAACGTGATCGCACCATTCGAAGGATGGTGACCCGGATGCCTGAAGACCCCAAGCCGGACAGCCGACTCCTGTCGGCCATGCGTCGCCGCATCTGGTCACCACTGCGCGACTTCATGGTCGACGGTGAGAAGCATACCCAGATGAAGCCCGACGCGCCCAAGACGTATGCCTCACTACTGCGGGCTGGATGGACGCCCTACTTCGGTCCGGGCGAGGCCGACAGTCGCGGCTGGGTAGTGCCCGGCTCCGATCCTACGATCACGCCGGTCCCTTCGAAGCCTCGCCAGATCTAGGAAATACAAGGCAACCAGCACCTCTCACGACCCGCCGGAGTCGTGACAATTTTTTAGCAATACCGGGCGCACGGAAGACCGCGCCCGTCTTCCTTTTTCTCTCTCCCCGCCCGGAGGAGCCTCGGTGCCCGCACGCAAACTGCCTCCGCACGGGACATCCGCTCGGTACCGGCGCGAGCTCAAAGAGGGCGGCGCATGCGAGAAGTGCAGAACCGCGGAAACACGCCGCCGAAAGGCTCGTCGAGCTGAGCAAGAGCGACAGGCCAAGCACCCGCGACTGCGCCTCGTCGCCGACGGACAGAACGACGGACAAGAAAGCGGACAACCACCTGCACAGGAATCCCCGCCCGAGTCGCCGCCGGCCGAGCCGCAACCGGGCGATATGGAGCAGGCGGTTCTCGACGACATCCGCGAGACCCAGAGCCGAGTTCCGTTCCACAACTCACTCGAGAAGATGGCGCTCGCCCTCGCCCGCGAGGTCGACGCGGGCGAGTCGAAGGCCTCCAAAGCAACCGCGATCAGGCAGCTCTACGAGGTCCTGACGAAGTTGCGCGGGGAGGAGGGCGACGGCGATGGCGACTCCAGCACTGACGCGCTCCTCGAAGCAATCAACGGGCCACTCGTCCCTGGCATGCCCACCTAGGTTCGGCACTAAGCGGAACACGAACAACCCGACCTGGGGCCCACGCGAAGGCGCGATCGCGAAGCTCATGGGCACCCCGTATATGCCCTGGCAGCAGCACGTCGCGGACGTGGCCGGCGAGGTCGACCCGAAGACCGGGATCCCGATCTACCGCGACATCATCGTCTGCGTTCCCAGGCAGCAGGGCAAGACGACGATCGTGCTGATCAAGAAGATCCACCGGGCACTTGGTTTCGGTCAGCCGCAATCGATCCGGTTCACCGCGCAGACCAAAGACGACGCTCGCGAGAAATGGCTCGAGCACGTCACGATCCTCGAGAACTCTCCGCTCGGTGTCTGGAAAGACTCGTCGCACCGACGGCGGAAGTACTTCACCAAGCGCGTTACCAATGGGCAAGAGCACCTGCGTTGGTTCAACGGCTCGATCGAGTTCCTGAAGTCGGGCACCGAAAAATCCGGCCACGGGAAGACGCTGGATCTCGGCGTGATCTCCGAGGCGTTCGCGCAGATCGACACTCGCCTCGAGGTGTCGATGCGGCCGGCGATGCTCACCCGGCCGAGCGCCCAGCTCTTCGTCGAATCGACCGCCGGCACAGCCCAGTCGATCATGCTGAACGAACTCGTGCGCGTGAACCGCGCACGCCTCGAAGCCGAACCCGATGCGCCGAGTCGCGTTGCATACTTCGAGTGGTCGGCTACCGAGGATGACGACCCGGGTGATCCGGCGACCTGGGCCAGGTGCATGCCGGCGCTCGGGTACACGATCCAGCTCGCGGACGTGCAGCACGAGTATGAACTCGCCACGGCCTCCCCGCGGAAGATGGCGGAGTTCCGCCGCTCGTACCTGAACCTCACCGACTGGGGCGACGTCAACACTGAGGGCATAATCGACTTCGCCGGGTGGACCGACACCGGCGACGACACCGCGAAAGTCGCATCCGGGCACATGCTCGGCCTCGATGTCACCCCCGACCGCGCCTGGGCATCGATCGGCTTCGCCGGTCTCAACAGGCTCGACCAATACCACGTGCAACTGGTCAAACGCGAACGTGGCACCAACTGGGTGATCGAGGGTCTGAGCGACCTGGTGCGCGAGCACCATCTGGAGCGCCGCGTCGCCATCGTCGCCAGGTCCGCGGCCGCAACGCTCGCGGATGACCTGGAACGGGCAGACTTCGAGGTCATCCGTCTGGACTCGGCAGACACGGCCGCCGCATGTGGTGCGGTCTACGACGAGATCACTGAGGGCCGGCTGAGTCACCTGGCCACCGGCCAGGCTCCGCTCGACGCGGCCGTCGCCGGTGTCGTCTGGTCCAGCAGCGACCCACCCATCTTCTCGCGCGGCAAGTCGACCGTGGACATCTCTCCTCTCTACGCCTGCGCCGCCGCCCGCTGGGCACATCAGCTGAAGCAGGCCGACGACTACGACGTGCTCGCCACGATCGCCTAGGAGCTCACGTGAACACGAAGACCAAGCGAGCCCTCGTCGAGGCGGGCACCACCTCGCTCGAGCTCGCCGGCGCCGGCCTAGTCGTCTGGGGAGTAGCCATGTTCTCTCTCCCCGTCGCCGTCATCCTCGCAGGGCTGGCCCTCATCGGGCTGAGCTTCCTCATCACCGGCCGCCGAGGGGTGCGCCGATGAGCCTCATGTTTGGATCGCGTCGCGACTTCAGCCTGATCGACGGGACGAGCGTTCCGGCGCCGTCCCGGTGGGGACGTGGCTTTGTCTCTCGCCGCGCCGCCCTCGCGCATTCAGCGGCATGGGCATGCCTTCGCCTTCGGGGCGACCTCATCTCCACGCTCCCCGTCGATGTGTTCCGGCTCATTGGCGCGAACCAAGTTGAGGTTCCAAAGCCGCGGGTGCTGCGAAACCCCGGCGGTGAAACGATCGACGTCACCGAGTGGCTCTACTCAAGCCAGGTCGATCTGGACAGTTGCGGCAACACTTTCGGAATCATCACTGAACGCGACGGCAATAACCTCCCGGCCCGCATCGACCTCGTCCCGCGTGAAGAGGTAACCGTGCGCGTCCGCGACGGAATCGTCAGCTACCTGATCAACGGCGAATCGCACAGCGAAGACCAGGTCTGGCACGAGCGCCAGTTCACCTCGAGCGGCCTTGTCGTCGGGCTGTCCCCGATCGCGCACGCCGCGCACACTTTCAACCAGTTCATCTCCGCCCAAGAGTTCGCCATGAACTGGTTTGCCGGCGGAGCTATCCCGACCGGCATGCTCAAGAACGAGAACGCCGTACTCGACCCGGCACAGACGGACGCTGTCAAAGCGCGCTTTCGCCTCGCCGTCGAGAACGGCGACCTATTCGTCACAGGCAAAGACTGGGACTACAAAGTCATCGAGGCCCAAGCCAGCCAAGCGAGCTTCCTCGAGACCATGCGGGCCACCGACATCGACGTGTGTCGGTTCTTCGGCGTTCCGGGTGACCTCATCGACGCGCAGGTTCCAGGTGGGTCGATCACCTACGCGAACATCACCCAGCGCAATCTCCAACTGCTGATCACAAACCTTGGGCCGGCGATCGTCCGTCGAGAGAAGGCTCTCAGCCGTCTCGTCATCGCACAACGGTTCGTCAAGCTCAACTCCGGCGCGCTGCTTCGCATGGATCCCGAAACCGTGGCCAAGATGCTCGGCCAACGTGTACGCGACCGCATCCTCGCGCCCTCGGAAGCTCGCGCCCTCGAAAACCTGCCACCGTTCACACCCGAGCAGCTCGAAGAGTTCCAGCAGCTCTGGCCGAACATTTACAACAACAAGCCCGGCGCGGACGCCCGAGCCGCTGTTGCCGATGCTTCGGACTTCCCCAACCCCTACACGATGACAGGAGCGTGACGTGCTCACTCCCACCATCACCGCCGACCGCGAAGCGCGCGCGGCCGCGTTCACCCGTACCAACGAACCACCGGCCGGCCGACAGCGCCACGAGGTGTTTCCAGCCCAAATGCGGGCCACCATGGTCGAGAGGAACGGCAAACAGTTCGCACAACTCGAAGGCACTGCAAGTGTCGTCGAAACCTGGTACGAGATGTGGGACATGTTTGGCCCGTACGAGGAGAAGATCGCGCGCGGCGCGTTCGACACAACCCTCAGCCAGGCCCCCGACGTCGCGTTCCTGCTCAACCACCGCGGCATGACAATGGCCCGCACCAAGCAGAGTCGCACCCTCGAGCTCTGGGTCAGTGAATCCGGCAATCTCGACACCCGCGCCTACGTGAACCCGAAGCGCCAAGACGTAGCCGACCTGGTCACGGCGATCGAAGACGGCGACATCGACCAGATGAGCTTCGCCTTCCGCATCGTCGGATGGGCCTGGAACGACGACTACAGCCAGTTCACCATCACAGACGTCGATCTCGATCGAGGGGATGTCTCGGCGGTGAACTACGGCGCCAACCCCTACACAGCCATCACGGCGCGCGACGCGCTCGCAGCGATCGACGCGCTAGAGGGGCCAGCGCTCGAAGCGGCCAGGGCACGGATTGATGCTCGCCTGAGCGCGCATCGTGAACTTGCGACCCCGGCAGATCAGGGCACACCGCTCGCGATCGCTCGTCTTCGTCAATCCCTCTCAGACTGACAGCGTCAGACCCTCACTTGGCATCCGCCGGTGAGTCCACCCCGCGCAGCAGCGCGCCCGCGACGGCAGATCACCCGGTCGGGCAGCCAGATGAGCTAGCACACGCAGCGCAGCCATCCACACGACAAGGAGTAGAACCCAGTGGATATCAACGCACTCATCACGGCCCGCCAGTCCGCACTGGATCGGCTGGTCGCTCGTCGCGAAGCGCTCGGTGATGAAGGCCAGGGCATCCTGGACGCAGTCACCGCTCGCGGCGAAGATGCAACGCTAACCGAGCAAGAAAACCAGCGACACCTCGAGATCGTCGAGGAGCGGGCCGCGCTCGTCCCGGAGATCGAAGCCGCACGTCGTGCGCTCGAGCTCGTGCAGCGTGAAGCCGAAGACGAGGAGCGGCAGACGCAGCTCACCGAGGTTCGCACGCCCGCGGCCGAGGTTCGCGCGACCGTCGTCCGGGTGTCCTCGGAGCCTCGGACGTATACCCGCGAGAACGACCCGAAGGGGCGCATGTTCCTCCGCGACGTCGCGCTTTCTGCGATCGGCGGCAACGTCGGCGCGAACGAGCGACTCGCCCGGCACATGCAAGAGGAGCACGTCGAGCGAGAGGCCGCCGGCCGCCCGCTCATCGAGCGGGCGGTTGGTTCGAGCGCCTTCACCGGCCTCGTCGTGCCGCAATACCTGGTCGACCAGTTCGCACCGCTCGCCCGTGCCGGCCGTCCCTTCGCAGACGCGGCCCGCCACCACGACCTGCCCGAGCAGGGCATGACCGTGTACCTCAGCAAGCTCACCACCGGAACATCGGCGGACGAGCAGGCAACCGAGGGCGCCACCGTTGACGAGACCGACGCGGACGACACCCAGCTGTCGATTTCGGTCAAGACCGTCGCCGGTTCGCAGAGCGTCTCACGCCAGGCCGTCGAACGTGGCGCCGGCGTCGACGACACTCTCGCCGAGGACCTCGTCCGGGCGTTCCACACGAAGCTGGACAGCAAGCTCCTCAACGCGACCACCACGGGCCTGACCAACGTCGCTACGTCGATCACGTACACGGACGCCGACCCGACGGCAGCCGAGCTCTACCCGAAGTTGCTCGCGGGCCCCGCAGCCGTGGAGGCGGCACTGCTGGACCAGGGCATCGGCGACACCTTCATGGTGTGCCACTCGCGGCGCTGGTACTGGATGCAGTCGCAGCTCACGTCGACCTGGCCCATGTTCGGCCAGCCAGGCGTGCCGGCGCAGCTCGGCGGCGTCAACTACGGTGAGCGGTACGGTGCGGGCTTCCGCGGCGTGCTGCCATCCGGCACCCCGGTGATCGTCGACAACAACATCGCGACGAACCTCGGTGCGGGCACCAACGAGGACGAGATCTACTTCGTCGCCCAGTCCGAGGCTCACCTGTGGGAGGACCCGAACGCGCCGCTGCTCATCCGTGCGGAGCAGAGCCAGGCAAAGAAGCTCCTCATCGACCTGGTCGTGTACGGCTACTACGCCTACACGTTCACTCGTCGCTCCCACGCCCAGAAGATCGCCGGCACCGGACTTGTGACGCCGAGCTTCTGACCCTTCCTCCAGCCCAAACAGCTGGAACTAACCGTGTGGGGGCGCGTTATTCGGGTGCGCGCCCCCACACTCCAATACATCGAAGGAGAACCGGATGCCAGACAAGAACCAGGTCCCAGGCAAAAGCACGGCCGCGCAGCGGAGGGCGGCGGCCACAACCGCGCGAGGCCCAGCCTTCATCAAAGCCCTCAAAGCCGAACGTGCATCACTGCAGCAACGCGGACTGACCGACCGGGTGAAGCAGGTCGACGAACAGATCAAGCTCTACGGCGGAGGGCCGAAGACCACCGCGGCAGACACCACTCCCCGAGAGACCCGATAAGGAGGCGAAGGTGGCCGCCATCGATTTGGGGACGGCCACCACCGTCTCCTGGGCGCTCGGCGAGGCCGAGCAAACCGTAGTCCTGACCGTCACTCTTCCGGATGGCACGACCGACAAGCCAACCGTCGCCGCCGCCGCCGGCACCTACTCGGCAACCGTTGCCACACCGCAGGCCGGACGCTACCTGCTGTCATGGTCGAAAGCAGCTGCACCGGCGAAGACGTACTCAGACCTGCTCGACGTGTGGCCGGAAGACCCGCGATTCATCGTCCCGCTCGAGGAAATGATCAGCGCTCTCCGCGCTCGCGGCGACTCCGTGCCCGCCGGCGATAAGTCCGACATGCGGCTCTTCATCGCCGCCGCGACACCGGTGATCGAAGACATCGTCGGTGCGGTCCTCGTCGCCACGAAGACACAGACCGCGGACGGAGGCAAGACCGGCATCGCACTCTGGGAGCGGGCCGACGAGGTCACCTCGGTCACGGTCAACGGTCAGGAACAGACCGCTGGCACCGACTACGTCGTGAACCTCAACGCCGGCATCGTCTACGCGGGATCCACGACGGCACCATCCCGATTCACCGCTGGCCGGCAGAACGTCGTCATCACCTACCGGGTCGGCTCCACAGTCGTCCCCCCGAACGTGAGGTTGGCCACGATCGAGCTCGTGCGGCATCAGTGGCAGATGGGCAGGCAAGGCCGACACTCAGACATCGCCGCGGCCGACCAGCAAGCACGCACCCCATCCGGCTTCGCCGTGCCGAAACGCGTTCTCGAGCTGTGCGCGCCTCACGCCCGCAAGGATGGGTTCGGCTGATGCCCGTCAGCACCCAGGCGCACGCGTTCAAGAAGGCGTTCTACGACGCGGCCGTAGCCCTATTCGAGAACGTCACCAGTACCCACGTCGCGTTCGGCCACCCTGGCACCGAGGAAGTCGACGACATCGTCGTCTTCCGCGGGCTCCGCTCGATCCAGGAGCCCGGGCCCATGTCGACCAACCGTGCTCGCGAAGAGACATTGCAGCTCGACATCTTCATCTCGGTGGCCCGTGGCGGTGGGCCGGAGCAGGAAGAGATCTGCAGCGATCGCGGCTACGAGATCCTCGGCGATCTCGAGAACTACGTCCGCAGCACCGACCCGACCGTAGGCGGAACGGTGCGGGAGTGTCACCTCGCCAGCCACGAATCCGACGGTTGGACCGTGGCCAACGAGACATTCCGCGGCCGCAACATCACGATCCTCGCCACCTTCGAGGCGAAGGTGCGCATCACCAACTAAGGGAGCCATTCGTGCCGAAGTTCATCAACATCTCCCCGCAAGGCGCGCTCGACCTGCCGTTGATCGGCCGTGTCGTGAAGCGCGGCGAGACGTTCGACGTCACCCCCGAGCAGGCCAAGAAGCTCGCCACCCAACCCGATCTGTGGCAGCCCGCCACCACCAGCAGTAGCACCGACAAGAAGGGTGAGACCAAGTGACGACGACCCAGCAGGACTGCTCGATCGGTCTGAAGAAAGAAGCCACGTTCGGCACCGCGGTCACCGTTGACGCGTTCTATGAGTTCACCGCCGAGGACTTCGCATACGCGCCGACGTTCAGCGATCCGGCGGCCAGTCACCGTGTCGGCAAGCGTGTCGCGGCCGCCGACCGGCGCGTGCTGCTCAAGGAGGAAGTGACCGGCTCGTTCACGCTCGAAGCGTTTGAGAAGGGTCTCGGCAAGCTCTTCGAAGCCGCACTCGGCTCCGGGGTGTCAAACCAGATCAGCGAGACCGCCGCCTACCAACAGCTGTTCACACCGCTCGACGACGACTACCTCCCGTCGTACACCATCCAGAAAGGCATCCCGCTACTCGGCGGCGGCGACATCCAAGCGCAGACCTTCGCCGGCATGGTCTGCTCGGGGTTCGAGCTCTCCGCCCAGAATGGCGCGACACCGACCCTGAAGTTCAACTGGCTCGGCAAGAGCGTCGACACCGATACCGCCTACGCGCCGGCGTCATACATAGCCGACAACGAGCTGCTCCGCTTCATCGACGGAACGATCACTCTCGGCGGCACAGTGACAGTCCCGACCACGACCGCGCTCGCGTCAGGTGGCACCGCAACGTCGAACGTGCGCGACATCTCACTCACCTACGACAACGGCCTCGACAGCAACGGCTTCAACTTCGGCGCATCCGGGCAACGATCCCGACCGCCGGCACTCGGCCTTCGCACGATCACCGGCTCGATGACGATCGAGTACTCGGACAACGACGAACGCGACGCGTTCCTGAACCAAACCGATCTCGCGCTCGTGATGCAGTTCCAGCTGCCCACAGCAATCGTCGCGGACACGAGCTACCCGACGCTGCAGATCACCGCACCGGTCATCCGCCTCGACGGGGAACTCCCCAAGGCCAACAACGGTGACGTCATAGCCCAGACCGTACCGTTCACCGTCCTCGACGGCCGCAGCGCAACCCACCCGCTCTACGTGGCGATCGTCACCGCGGAGACAGCGATCTAGGCAATGCCCGGACGGCACGACCAGGGCCTCCAGATCGTCATCGACCCAGGGGAGTGGTACCGACTCAAACAGGAGCTCGACCGGTTCGATCCAGCGCTCGCGCGCGCCCTGCGGAAGCGGATCCGCAACGCGGGCAACGTGGCAGCGCAGGAAGTCATCAAGACCCTGCGCTTGCCATCTCCCGATGGCGGACCCGACCGCGGCCTAAGCCGCGAAGCGCTCGCCCAGGCCACCCGAGTCACCGTGTCATTCGCAAAACGCGCTGCCGGCGCCCGGATCGTGACCAGCTCTTCACGCCTGCCGGACGAGCACAAGGGCCTGCTCAAGGTCTACAACAAAACCCGGTTCCGGCACCCCGTCTTTGGCGACCGCGACTTCTGGGTCTACCAGCAGGGCCGCCCCTACTTCGGGGAAGTCATCACCCGAATGATCAACCGCGAACTCATCAACGAAATCCGAAACGCCCTCGACGAGGCGACCCGAGCGATAGGAGCCCGAGCCCGATGAAGCTCAAGATCAATGGCACCGTCTACGACCTGCAAGCCGCTCTGAACAAGGCGACCCTAAACGAGCTCATGGAGCTCAAGGTCAAGACCAAATCGGCCGACTTCCCGGGCGTCTCCGTAAAGAGCATCGTGCGCACCTTCCAAGAATTGGCGACCAGCGACGATCCACTCGACTTCCTCGACACGGTCGACTCGATGCAAAACTTCCGCGGCATGGTCTGGCTCGCACGGCGCATGGAAGGCGAACAGCTCACGATCGAAGAAGCCAATGCCTTCCCGCTCGTCGGCGGATTGGACTTCGTCGATGACGAACCCGAGGAGCAGGAGCCGGACCCAAAAGCCCTCACGGATTCCGATCCGGCCTTCGACGCAGATCCAGCCCGGGAGTAGACCACCCCGAGGACGTCGAAGAGTCCATCTGGGAATGGCTCGGCGTGATCACTCACCAATGGCCTGGCATCACGCCGTGGAACGTGGGAGAGCTCGCCTACGAGACGTGGCTCTACTACGTGCACCTCGCGAGCCGCATGGCCGAAGAACGCGAGAGGAACAATCGTGGCAAGCAAGTCCCTCACGTTCGACATCTTCGGTCGTGACCGCACCGCCACCAAGGCGATCCAGGGAGTCGGCGAAGCGTCGGAGGGTCTCGGCGGCAAGCTCAAGAAGCTCGCCGGCGTGTTCGCGGCCGCGTTCGCGGTCGGCCAGGTCGTCGAGTTCGGCAAGAAGGTTGTCAACGCCGCATCCGACCTGCAGGAAGCCGGCACCGCCGTCGGCGAAGTATTCGGG
>CAYRUW010000016.1:0-15295 GCA_964427465.1 uncultured Diaminobutyricimonas sp. | reverse complement strand
GAGCACGCCCGCGCTGCGGACACGGGGCTGCGCCCATCGGGACCATCCCCACCGATCAGCGTCGGCCCGGGGCCGTGACCATCCAGGGGGTAGCCTGGCTGCCAGGAGGTCTCATGGCACGGCGGGCAGTGGTCACCGGGGCCAGCTCGGGTATCGGTGCGGCGACGGTGCGCCGGTTGCGGGACCACGGCTGGGATGTCGTGGGCGTCGCCCGGCGCCGGGAGCGTCTGGAGGAACTCGCCGACAGCACGGGTGCCGAGGTCTTCGTCGCCGACCTGACCTCCGCATCCGATGTCCAGGCGCTTCGCGACCATCTGGCTGCCGGGCCGGCCGTTTCCACGCTGGTCAACAACGCCGGTGGTGCGATCGGAGTCGACAGCGTGGAGGACGGCGAGGCCGACGACTGGCTGCGCATGTACGAGATCAACGTGCTCACGACCAAGCGGGTGACGAGCGCGCTGCTGCCCCTGCTGCGCAAGGGCGCAATCGCGCACGGGGTGGCCGACATCGTCGCTGTCACCTCGATCGCTGGCCACGTCGCATACGAGGGCGGAGGCGGATACAACGCCGCGAAGTTCGGCCAGCACGCGCTCATGGGGGCGTTGCGACTGGAACTCGTGGGCGAGCCGATCCGGGTGATCGAGATCGTGCCGGGCCTGGTCAAGACCGAGGAGTTCTCGCTCGTGCGATACAAGGGCGATCGCGAGAAGGCGGATGCCGTGTACGCCGACGTGCCGCATCCGCTGGTCGCCGAGGATGTGGCGGATGCGATCGGCTACGCGCTCGAGGTGCCGAACCACGTCAACATCGACCTGATCGAGCTCAAGCCCGTCGCCCAGGCCGCGCCATACAAGCTCGCGCGGGGCGAGTTGCGCGTGCGCGAGGATCATCCGCAGGACGACTGATTAGCGGTCTTGGCCGGGCTCAACGATGAGACAGGACGAGCAATGAAATGATCGACGCACTTCAACCCGCTTCGCCGGGCGGGGCGGCTCCGCGAGAGACTGCGTCGCCCGACGGGACGACTCCGGCGGACCGGACCAGTCTGCCGAACCGGATCGCTATGCCCAACCAGGCCTATCGGCCTGACGGGCTTCATCGGACGGGCCGGACTGCTGTACGAAACCAGGGCGCCGTGCCGAACCAGGGCGCTTTGCCAAACCTGGCCGCTCTGTGGAACCATGCGGCCTCGCCGGGCCGGCCCGATCTGGCGGACTGGCAGCGACTGATCATGTCCGCATACGACGAGCGCATTCACCGGCTCATTGCCCGGCGCACGTCCGCCCAGCAGGAAAGGCTCGACGACTGGATCCTGATCTCAGCGTGCATCTGGCTGGGCACGAGGCTCGGGCAGCAGCCGGTCGGCGGTCTCGCGAAACCCGCACCGGAAAATGGGCGGCAGCGGCATTCAGATCAGGGAGTTCGACAGGCCAACGCCGGGCAGCGGGCCTGAACGCACTCAAGGGTGGTCTCGTGCTCTAGCGTGTTAGCGTGCCTCGCCCGCTCGCCGAACTGGTCGACCCCGGATGGGCGTCCGCCCTGGAACCGGTCGCGCCCAAGGTCGCCGAGCTCGGCGATTTCTTGCGCGCCGAGGTCGCTGCCGGCCGGGGTTACCTGCCTGCAGGTGCGAACGTGCTGCGTGCGTTCACCTACCCGATGTCGGCGGTGCGGGTGCTCGTCGTCGGGCAGGATCCGTATCCGACTCCGGGGCATCCGATCGGGTTGTCGTTCGCGGTCGACCGCGCGGTGCGGCCCCTGCCGCGCAGTCTGCAGAACATCTACCGGGAGCTGCGAGATGACCTGGGCTGCGAACTTCCGGAGCATGGCGATCTGACCAAGTGGTGTGAGAACGGGGTCATGCTGCTCAACCGGGTGCTCACCGTGCGGCCCGGTGCGGCGGGTTCGCATCGCGGTAAGGGCTGGGAGGCGGTGACCGAGCACGCGATCCGCGCTCTCGTCGCCCGCGGTGGCCCGCTCGTGGCGATCCTGTGGGGGCGGGATGCCGCCACGCTTCGTCCCATGCTCGGCGACACGCCTGTGGTGGCGTCGCCGCATCCGAGCCCGCTCTCGGCCGCGGGCGGCTTTTTCGGGTCGCGCCCATTCAGCAAGGCGAACGCTTTGCTCGAACGTCAGGGCGCGCAGCCGCTGGACTGGTCGCTCGTTTAGGCTGCTTCGATGACCGCTGCCGAACCTAGCGCGTTCAGCATCCGGGATGCCCAGGCGGCCGATCTGCCGCACATCCGCCAGATCTACAACCACTATGTGACCAACTCCACCGTCACGTTCGACGAAGAGCCGCAGTCGCTGCGGGAGTTGCGCAGCAGGTTCGCGCACGTTCGCAAGCTGGGGTTTCCGTTTCTCGTGGCCGTGTCGCCGAACGGCGAGGTGCTCGGGTTCGCCTACGTCTACCCGTGGCGTCAGAAGGCCGCCTACCGGTCCACGGTCGAGAACTCGATCTATCTGGGGCCGGCCGCGACCGGCAAGCGGATCGGTACCGCGCTGCTCGCGGAGCTGATCGATCGTGCGCGGGCTGCTGGCGTGCGGGAGATGATCGCGGTGATCGCCGACCGGGGCGCCGACGCTTCGATAGAGCTGCACAAGCGAGCCGGTTTCGTCGAGGCCGGCCGGCTTGGCCGGGTCGGTTTCAAGTTCGACCGATGGCTCGGCACGCTCTTCCTGCAGAAGTCGCTGCGCTAGCCCTCACGGCGACTTGTCGTCCAGCATGCGGACCCCCGGAGGGGTCTCGTCAAGCTCGACCCGCGGAGGGGTCTCGACAAGCTCGACCCGCGGAGGGCTCGACCCCGGGAGAGGGCTCGACCACCGGAGGGCTCGACCACCGGAGGGCTCGACCCCCGAGAGGGCTCGACCGCCGGCGGGCTCGACCGCTGGAATGGCGACCGGCAGGTGGCCGGCGGATCAGCGGTAGACGGCGCTCGCGATGTCGGCGGCGATGGCGACGGCTTCGTCGTACTGCGCCTGGCCGCCGAGGGCGGTGACGACCGAGATCCAGCTCTCGAACCGCAGTTCGTTGACGATCGCCGGGCGGCCGGATTCGTCGCCGGTCACCGTGAACAAGGTCTTCTCGTCCTGCGTCGATTCGTTGAGTCCTTGCGCGACGAGGTCGATCACGATCGAGGAGCGGTTGCCTTCGATCGGCGCGACCGAGAGCAGGAGCGTGGAGAGGTCGACGCCGTCGACGCCCCACACGCAAGTCATGCCGCCAACGCTCTCTTCGGGGGTCTTATCGGCGAAGTACTGGGTACCGTACTTTCCGCCCGGTCCGCCGAGCAGTTCCAGGCCGTCGCCGCGGAATGCCGCGACGCGATCTTCGGGAAGCATGTCGATGCAGTCCACGGGCATCGTGAACTCAAGTTCCGGTTCTGGCTCGGTCGTGGGCTCCGGCGCTGTCGTCTCGACCGGTTCTTCGACAGAGGTTTCGGTCGGTTCCGGTTCCGTTTCGGGCCCTGCGGCGCAGGCCGAGAGGGCGACCACTGCGAATGCGGCGAGCAAAGCGGTCGGCAGCGCGGTTCGCGATCCCATGGCTGTCCCCTTTCTGAGTATGCGCACATATCTAACACCATCGAAGAGACGTTCCGGTAACGCTCCTCGCGTGCCCCTTTGCAACCGCGGGATGCGCGGTTCCTCGGGGAACGGTCACGTCTTCGGCCTAGGCTCGAAGGGTGTTCGAATTGCACCATCTGACCGCCGGGGAGCAAGCCGATTGGTTGCGCCGGGGCGAGGTTAGCCCGAGTGAGCTCGTGGCCCACTATCTGGAGCGTATCGAGCGTTTGAATCCCGAGCTCGGTGCGTTCGTCACGGTCACGCCGGATGCGGCGATCGAGCGAGCACGAGCGCTCGAGGCGTCCGCGTCGCGCGCGCAAGCGCTCTGGGGGCTTCCTCTCGGCGACAAGGATCTGCTCATGCGTGCCGGGGTGCGCACCACCTACGGTTCGCGTGCTTTCGCGGAGTTCGTGCCGGACGCCTCCGACGAACTCGTCGAGGTGCTGGATGCGGCGGGAGCGATCAGTCTGGGCAAGACGAACGCGCCCGAGTTCGGTTTTCCTTCGTACACCGAGTCTTTGCTCTCGCCTCCGGCCCGCAATCCTTGGCGACCGGCGCTCGGTTCGGGTGGTTCCAGTGGCGGTGCTGCGGTGGCGGTGAGCGCGGGCATGTTGCCGTTCGCGCCGGGCAGCGACGGGGGAGGCTCGGTGCGCATCCCTGCTGCCGCGACCGGCCTGGTCGGCCTTAAGCCGTCTCGCGGTCTCGTACCCTCGGGTGCGGGGTTCGGGCATCCGGCTGGTCTGGCCGTGCCGGGTCCGCTCGCCCGAACGGTGGCGGATGCGGCGATGCTGCTGGATGCGATGGTAGCGGGCGGCCCGTACGAGTTCGCGACCATGGCGCCGAGGTGGGATGGCGGTGCCCTGCTGAACGCGGCCGTGCGCGGCGAGGGCAGGTTCCAGCTCGGCGTCCTGACGAGTTCGCCGTGGGACGAAGCGTATGAGATCGTGGTCGAGCCGGAGGCGCATGACGCGCTGCACGTCGCGCTCGGTGAGTTGGAAGCGCTCGGGCACGGCGTCGAGCCGTTCAAGGTAGAGCCGTCGCCCGACTACCCGCCCGCGTTCCGCACTGTCTGGCAGGCCGGCGCGGCAGGCCTTCCGCTTTCGGGCGAGCAGCTGGATCTGGTGGAGCCGCTCACCCGCTGGCTCGTGGAGCGCGGCAGGCGGTTGAGCGCGCGGGATCTGGCCGATGCGCTCGCGACGCTGACCGCGTTCGAGCGGCGCACGATCCGCGCGTTCGCTCCGTACGATGCGGTGGTGACGCCCGCGCTCGCGATGACGCCGCGTCCGATCGGCTGGTATGACGCACGCGACGGCGAGCGCAACTTCGAGCAGCAAGTGCAGTACACGCCGTTCACGAGTTTCGTGAACGTTTGTGGTCTGCCCGCGATCTCGCTGCCCGTGCACGAGACCGAGGACGGACTGCCGATGGGCGTGCAGCTGATCGGACGTCCCGGCGGGGAGCATGTGCTGCTGGCGATCGGTGCCCAGCTCGAGCGCCGGCTGGACTGGCAGTTGCGCCACCCGCCGCAGTGGTGAGGTTCACGGGGAATCGTGACCCTAGAGTTAGGTTAGGCATGCCATACTTGACGCGATGGCTTCCGCAACCCGACCTCCTGCCGCTCAGCGTGCGGCCCGAGTCTCCTACACCGGGTTCGAAGTAGCGGTCAGAGCCGTCGAACGCATCGCCGAGAGCTTCGTGCGGGTCACGTTGCATGGCGAGGAACTGGCCAACCTGCATGCCGCCGGCTATGACCAGCGGGTCAAGCTCGCGTTCCCGATCGAAGAGACGGGAGTGCTGTACTTCCCGAGCGGTACCGACGATTGGTACGCGCGCTGGCGGGCCTTGCCGGCATGCGATCGCTGCCCCTTGCGCACCTACACGATCCGCGCTTCGAGGCCGGAATCGAACGAGATCGACATCGACTTCGTGGTGCACGGGGATGCCGGACCTGCGACCCGGTGGGCCCGACGCGCCGTGCCGGGCGATCGCCTCGTAGTGATCGGTCCGGATGCGCGGTCGATCCACCCGGAGTCGGGCGATCGCCTTGCGGGCGTCGAATGGAACCCGGGGGCCGCCGAGCGGGTTCTGCTCGCGGGCGACGAGACCGCGGCACCTGCCATCTGCAGCATCCTCGAGGCGTTGCCCAGAAAGGCCCGGGGCCAGGCCTTCATCGAGGTGGCGCATCGGAGCGACGTGCTCGAGGTTCGCACGCCCGGTGGCCTCACGGTGAATTGGCTCGTGCGCGACGAGCGCCCGGGTCTCGAGCGCGGCGCCGCGCTCGAGCAAGCGGTGCGCGCGTGGGCGAGCGAAATGCTGCCGATCGGGCCCGACCGGGCCGATGCATCCTTCGGCTCCCCGGCCGAGTTCGACGCGGCAGCGGAGGGCGCGCCGGAGCGCGCGTCATCGTCGGGGCTCACGAAAGCCTCCGCCGGCCAGACCCAGCGCGAGCCGGCCGATTCCGCGTTGCCGGGCGAGACCGCCCAGCTCTGGGATGTGCCCGACGTGCCTTCGCAACACGACTTGTATGCGTGGATCGCCGGCGAGGCGGGCTGCATTCGCAGACTGCGCCGGTTCCTCGTGAACCGGGCCGGCATGCGCCGCGAGGATGTTGCCTTCATGGGCTACTGGCGGCACGGCCGGGCCGAGGGCTGACGCTCCGTTGAGCCGGGCCCGTCGCGCGGTGTCGCCCGCTGCCCGCACGCCGGCGGCCTCGATCGCAGCGGATCTGGGTCGCGGGATCGCGGTCACCGCCCCGCGCCGGGTCGCCCTACTGGCGGCGTGCGTGGTTCTCGCGGCCGGGGTGGCACTTGCGAGCGTGTTCCTCGGCTCGGGCGACATTCCGCCGAGCGAGGTGTGGCGGGCGCTCACGACCGGTGGCGAAGACACGAACGCGATCCTCGTCACCGAGTTCCGCGTACCCAGGACCCTGCTCGGCCTGCTGGTCGGTGCCGGGCTGGGCATGGCCGGCGCGCTCATGCAAGCGGTCACCAGGAACCCGCTCGCCGAACCCGGCATTCTTGGAGTCAACGCGGGCGCATTCTTCACAGTGGTCGTCGCGGTCGCAGCTTTCGACGCGACCGCTCCGTCGGGGTACGTGTGGTGGGCGTTTCTCGGCGCGCTCGGGGCGACGGTGCTCGTGTATCTCATCGCGGGGCGTTCGCGGGGCGGCGCGACTCCGGTGCGGTTGCTGCTCGCGGGCGTAGCGCTGGGGTATGTGCTCACGGGGATCAGCTACGGCATAACCCTGCTCAACCCCGAGGTCTTCGACCGCATCCGCTTCTGGGTTGCCGGATCGCTGCAGGGCCGGCAGTTCGATGTCGTCGTCGCGGTCGCCCCGTTCCTGGTCGTGGGCCTGGTCGCGGCGCTGTTGCTGCCGCGCTCGCTCAACGCGATGGCGCTCGGCGACGATCTGGCCCGGGCGCTCGGGGTGCATGTCGGCCGCACCCGGGTCGTGGCATTGCTCGTGCTCACGGTGCTGTGCGGCGCGGCGACGGCGGCGGCCGGCCCGATCACGTTCGTCGGGCTCATGGTGCCGTACATTGCTCGCGCATTCGTCGGCCCGGACAATCGCTGGATCTTCGTGTTCACGCTCGCGCTCGCCCCGTCGATCTTCCTGGGCGCCGACGTGATCGGGCGGCACATCGCCTCCGGCGAGCTACCGGTCGGAATCGTCTCCGCGTTCGTGGGGGCGCCCGTGCTGATCGTGCTCATCCGCCGGTACCGGATGGCCGGCCTGTGACCGCGCTAGCGCGTGCGCCGCGATTCTTCGTGCTGCGGCTCGGGCCGTTGAGCGCTCGCGTCGGGTTGCGCCCGCTCGTGGTCACGGCCGTGTTGTGGGTTGCGACCATTGCTCTGGGCGCTGTGGCGCTCACCCTGGGCGAGTACCCGATTCCGTTGCCCGACATCCTGGCCGCGTTCGCGGGCGAAGGTTCGGATGCGGTGCTGCGGATCGTGGTCGACGGCCGTTTGCCGCGAGTGCTCATCGCGATCGTGGCGGGCGCGGCGCTCGGGCTGAGTGGCGCGATCTTCCAGTCGCTGACCAGGAACCCGCTCGGCAGTCCCGACATCATCGGGTTCAACACGGGCGCGTATTCCGGTGCCCTGGTCGTCATCGTGCTGCTCGGCGGCGGTTATCTCGAGACCGCTTCCGGCGCGCTGATCGGGGGACTGGTGACCGCGCTCGCGGTCTACGTGCTCGCGTTCAAACGCGGCGTGCAAGGTTTCCGGCTGATCGTCGTCGGCATCGCGGTGAGCGCTGCGTTGCAAGCGGGCAATTCGTGGATCATCATCACCGCGCAACTGGATATCGCGGTCGCCGCCGCTACCTGGGGTGCGGGCTCGTTCAACGGGCTCTCGTGGCGCGAGTTGACCCCGCTGGCCGTGGTCGTGGTCGCGCTCGTGGTTGCGCTGCTGGCGCTCACCCGGCCGCTTCGCGCCCTCGAACTCGGCGACGACAGCGCGCGAGCGCTCGGCGTGAGCGTCGAGCGGTCCAGGCTCTGGCTCGTCGTCGTAGGCGTCGCGCTCACGGCGGTGGTAACGGCCGCCGCCGGGCCGATCGCGTTCGTCGCGCTCGCGGCACCGCAGGTCGCGGCGAGACTGGCCCGTTCGGCCGGCGTCGCGCTCATCCCGGCGGCGGCGATGGGGGCGGCGATGACGCTCGCGAGCGATGTCGTATCGCAGCGGTTGTTCGCGCCGCTACAGTTGCCGATCGGCGTGGTGACCGTATGTGTCGGCGGCGCGTACCTCGCGGGATTGCTCGCGATCAGACACAGGAGGCTTCGCACATGACCAGATTCAGCGTGCGCGAACTGGGGGTTGGCTACGACGAGCGAGTCGTGATCCCGTCGCTCGACCTCGAGGTGCCGGATGGTTCGTTCACGGTGATCGTCGGCCCGAACGCGTCGGGTAAGTCGACTCTGCTGCGAGCCCTGGCGCGCTTGCTCAAGCCCTCCCACGGTGCGGTCCTACTGGATGGGCGCGACATCCGCGACTACCCGTCGCGCGAGGTCGCGGCGCGGGTCGGTCTGCTGCCGCAGACTTCGATAGCGCCCGACGGGATCACCGTGCTCGATCTGGTCTCGCGCGGACGCTACCCGCATCAGAGCCTGTTCGCCCGCTGGTCTGCGGACGACGCGGCCGCGGTACGCAAGGCGATGACCGCGACCGGGGTGACCGAGCTTGCCGGGCGCCAGGTGGACGAGCTCTCGGGCGGGCAGCGACAGCGGGTGTGGGTAGCCATGGTGCTCGCGCAGCAGAGCGAGTTGCTCTTGCTGGACGAGCCGACGACCTTTCTCGATATCGCGCACCAGGCGGAGTTGCTCGAGTTGTTCGCGGCGCTCAACCGCGAGGGCCGCACGATCGTCGCTGTGCTGCACGACATCAACCAGGCAGCGCGCTATGGCAGCCACGTGATCGCCATGAAGGACGGCCGGATCGTGGCGGAGGGACCGCCTGGTGAGGTCGTGACTGGCGAGCTCGTGCAGCGGGTGTTCGGGATTCCGGCGAGGATCATCCCCGATCCGGATTGGGGTACACCGATCGTCGTGCCCGGCACCGCTCGCGTCTGAAAAATCCTTGTGCGAGTGGTTAGGCAAGGCTAAGCTAATTCCGCTTGGCTTCGGCAGCGTCGGCGGAGCCCGACTCAAGGAAACCGACAAGACAAGGAAGCCATGCAATTCAGAACCCGCGCGCTCGCGCTCGTCGCGACCACCGCTGCAGTACTCGTGCTAGGCGCTTGCGCCACGCCGCAAGCCGAAGAGACCGGCGATGCGCCGGGACTGCTCGGCACGGTCGACACCATGTTCGGCACCATCGAAGTGCCCGAGCCCGAAGGGGAGCTGCGTGTGGTCGCGCTCGGCTGGTCGGACGCCGAAATGGCGCTTGCGCTCGGCGTGCAGCCCGTGGCCGTATACGACTGGCAGGGATTCGGTGCCGAAAACAAGGGTGTGGGTCCCTGGGCGACCGAGTTGTTCGGCGACGTCGAGCCGGAACTCATTGAGCGAAGCGACCAGAACCTGAACTACGAGCAGATCGAATTGCTCGACCCGGACCTGATCCTGAACACGCGCAGCGCGAACGACGAGCAAGTCTGGCAGCGCCTGCAGCAGATCGCGCCGACGGTCTACGCTCCCGAATCGACCGCCGCTTTCGCGACCGAATGGGATGTGCAGCTCACCTCGATCGCGAGTGCCTTAGGCCTCGCGGATGAGGGCGAGGCGCTCATCCAGCAGACCCGCGATCGGATCGAACAGGCCGGCGCCGAGCATCCGGAACTCGCCGGGCTGACCACCGCATCCGTCGCGAAGTTCGGCGACGCCTATGGTGCGTATCTGGCCGGCGATGGCCGGTTCGACATCCTTGCCGATCTGGGCATGGTGAACAACCCGCCGATCCTCGAGCTCGAGGCCAGCGGATTCTATGCGCCCGTGTCGCTCGAGAACGTGTCGGTGTTCAACGCCGACGTGATCGTCGTCCTGCCAATCGGGTACACGCTCGCCGAGACCACCGGTGACGAACTGCTCGGCAGTCTCGAGGTCGTGCAAGACGGCCGCGCGATCTTCCTCGACCCTGCCGACGACCTCGACGACGCCTACAGCGCGGGCAGTGTGCTCAGCATCGGGGTCGTGCTCGACGAACTCGTGCCGATGCTCGCCGACGCCGCCGCCCGACTCGGCTGAACGATTCCGCTTGCGGTTGCGAGCTCGAGCTGCCGAACCCCGGCATGGCGCGAGCTCGCAACCCGGTGCGGAGCCGTCCCGGGCAACCAGTCACGGCCGACCGTACGCTTCGAGCAAGCGGAGCCAGGCCTCACTGAGCGTCGGGAACGCGGGCACCGCGTGCCACAGCCGCTCCAGCGGCACCTCGCCGACGATCGCGATCGTCGCCGAGTGCAGCAGTTCGGCCAGGTCCCGGCCGACGAACGTCATCCCCACGATCACCTCGCGCTGCCGGTCGACGACCATGCGGGCTCGGCCGAAATAGTCGTCGTCGTGCACGCTCGCCCCGGCGAGCGTCGAAAGGTCGAGGTCGACCACACGGATGTCGTGACCGGCAGCCGAAGCCTGCTCTGCGGTGAGGCCCACGGATGCGACCTCGGGGTCGGTGAAGGCCACTTGCGGCACCGCGGCGTGGTCGGCCGTGGCCGTGTGCCGGCCCCACGGGCGGTCGTCCACTGGCTCGCCTTCAGCGCGGGCCGAGATCACGTCGCCGGCCGCCCTTGCCTGGTATTTGCCCTGGTGGGTGAGCAGGGCGCGATGGCAGACGTCGCCGGTCGCGTACAGCCAATCGGTGCCTTGCACTCGCATGGTGTCGTCGGTCTGCAGCCATTCGCCGGGCGAAAGTCCGACCGTTTCCAGGCCCAGGTCGCCGGTGCGGGGCTTTCGGCCGGTCGCAATGAGCACTCGCTCGGCGGTGAACGTCTCGCCGTTGTCCAGTTCGATCTCGGTGCCTTCTGCGGAGCGCGCGAAGTGCACCGCATTCGTGTCCACGAGCACTCGCGCACCGAGCGCGCGCAACGACTCGACCACCATTTCGCCGGCGAACGGCTCGGCACGAGTGAGCAGCCCGCTGCGCGCTATGACCGTGACCGAGGCACCAAGGCTCGCATACGCCGTGGCCATCTCGGTCGCGACGACTCCGCCGCCGACGATCGCCAGGCTCTCGGGCACGCGCTTGGCGCTCGTAGCGTCGCGGCTCGTCCACAGCTCGATCTGATCCAGGCCCTCGATCGGCGGGATTTTCGGGTCGGAGCCGGTCGAAATGCACACGGCGTGTGCGGCATCGAGCGTGCGCACACCGTCTTTCGTGGTCACGACTACTCGCCGCTCGCGGTCGAGCCTCGCCCTGCCGCGCAGCACGTCGATGCCCGCGCCGTGCGCCCACTCGATCTGGCTCTCGTCCGACCAGTCGTGCACGATCCGGTTTCGCCGCTCGAACACCGCCTCGGCATCCAGCGCACCGGTCACCGCTTCACGGGAACCGGCGACCGCTTGAGCCGCGCGCAGAGCCGCGCCCGGTCGGAGCAGTCCCTTCGAGGGCATGCAGGCCCAGTACGAGCAGCTTCCGCCGACCAGTTCGTCCTCGATCAGCACTGCGCTCAGTCCGTTCTGCCTCGCCCGGTCGGCCACGTTCTCGCCGACTGGGCCGGCACCGATCACGATCACGTCGTAGTCGCTCATGGCCGCAGGCTACTCGCCGAGCGTCAGCGTCCCGGGAACTTCGCGAACTTTCTGCCCACGAATGCCTCGGCGGACTCCGGGGTCCGCGCTCGCGAACAGGGTCGCGAACACGGGGCGCAGCCGCGCGGATGCCGCGAGCTCGCCTTCATCCGGTCGTGTGGCTTGACGTGCCCCGGCACTGGGAATACCCTCCTGAGCGCCGGTCAAGCTCGGGGAGGGCGCACAGGATGAGACTGCTGCAAGTGGCCCAGCACGCCACCGATCTGGAACGTGCCGCCCAGTTCTATTCGATCCTGCTCGACCGGCAACCGGTCGCATCTTTCGACCCACCCGGCATCGTCTTCTTCGAACTCGACGGCGTGCGCCTGCTGCTCGAGCGCGAAGCGCCGACGGCGCTGCACTATTTGCTAACGGATGGGCTCGATGCCGCGATCGAGCGGATCCGCCCGCACGCACGAATCCTCGCCGAACCGCATGTCATCTTCACGCACCTCGACGGCACTCTCGGACCGGCCGGTACCGAAGAGATGCACGCCTTCATCGAGGACTCCGAGGGCAACACGGTCGGACTCGTCGAGCAGCGGCTCACCTAGCCTCATTGACGCTTCCGGTCTGCTCCTAGCGCCTCGGCGTTGAGAGCGCCCGAGATTCACGCCGTGAGGGCTCCTATGATGCGCAGGATCGTGGGCATGTCTTCGGCGGCCGCGTCTGGCGAACTGGGCGCGAATTCGGTGATGCCCGCGCCGACGAGCGGCCAGCGGGCTCGCACGGCGTGGAGGAGTTGCACGAGGGTTCCGGGCTCGAGACCGAACGGCTCCGGGTAGACCAGGCCCTGGAATCCGGCCGGGTCCAGCACGTCGAGGTCGATGTGCACGTACACCGACTCGGCGCCCGTGGCTTCGATGGCGGCGAGCAGCGCATCCGGGGTGCCGAGGTCCGCGATCTCGAGCAGCGCGGGCCCTGAGTCGGCGAGGAAGCGCTCCTCCTCATCGTCGAACGAACGCGCGCCGGCGAGTACCACGCGCTCGGCCGGGAAGCCTTCGTCGATGAGCGTGCGCAGCACCATGCCGTGGAACGCTCCCGACGGCGAACTCGCCGGGGTGTTCAGGTCCGGATGCGCGTCGAACCACACGAGCGCCACATCGTCGCCGGCGAACCGCTCCACCGCGGCCCACTCGATTCCGCAGTCGCCGCCGATCGCGATGACCGTGCCTTCGAGCCTCGCGATGGTCTCCGTGGTCCGCTCGCGCACGAGTTGCAGCGAACTCAGTCTCGAAATGCCAGAGCCCTGCTCGTCGCCTGCCTCGAGCGGCACCTCGACCACGCGCGTGGCGGATGCGGGCAGGTCGCCCCGGATCGCCTCGGCGCCGTCGATGAGACGCATCGCCCGCGACGACCCCGACCCCTGCCATTGCGGCACGACGACGAAAGCGGTCATCGATCAAGTCTCGCAGGTGCGGCAGGCGAACGCGATGCCCCGGCATCGGGGTCTCGCCACGGCCAACCGGAGGCGGTGCGCATGAGCCGTTCGAGCGGTCCAGGCCCGAGCCTCCAGCGCCACAGGCTCGCGAACGCGAGCGACGCGAACGCGAGCGCTGCGAACAGTGGCCACGGATAGACGATGCCGAACGGTTCCGGTTGCAACCAGATGTAGATCGCGAGCGCGACGAGCTGTGCGGTGTAAATCGTGAGCGGCATCGAACCGGCGGCGCCGATCGGCCACGCGACGGTCCGCACGATGCGTCCCGGCATTCCGGTCCGCCGGTCGGTGAGCAGCAGGAGCGCGCCGATGAGCGCGACGGCGAAACCTCCCGAGCCGACGATCTCGGCGGTCGTATTCGAGTGGGCGGCGGCGGTCACGCCCGCGAACACGTCCGCCGCCCCGTAGCCGAGCAGCATCCCCACGCCACCGCCCACGAGCATGCCCAGCTGGGTCCGCAATCGCGTCAGGCCGGAACGTGCGCAGATCAGCCCGAGCGCGAGGAACGCGACCCACGAAAGCGCCGGGTAGTAGCCGGTGACCAGACGATCGAGCACGTATTCGAGAAAGGGCGAGTCGATGCGCTGGCTGCCGAGCGCATCCGTGAGCAGCGGGCCGGCCACGGCCGCCGTCGCGGCGAGCCCGGCGAGCAGCCATCGCGGCGCGAAAAGCGCCGGCAGGATCAGCAGGAACATGAGCCCGTAGTAGTCGAGGATGACCGCGATATCGGTGCGCGGCAGCCACAATAGGGTCCCGAGCGCGAACAGCAGTCCGCCGCGGATCGCGATGCCTGCGCGCGCCCTGCCCCGCGGTACGTCGGCCGGCAGCGGCCCCGAGGTCATCAGCCCGAGCGACACTCCCGCCAGGGTCGCGAAAAGGATCGCCGACCTGCCGTCGACGAGGGTGTCGCCGTCGAGGTCTCGCGTGATCGTGTGCGCGGCGAACATGCCGACGATGGCCAGGCCCCGGGCGATGTCGATCCCGGCGATCCGTTCACCCACTCGCCGGATTGTAGTGGCCGCTTGTCAACGCAGCGTTATCGGCTCCGGCTCGCTCACCAGTTGCATCACGAACCCTTCGCCGACGGTCACGTCGAGCGCCGCCGACAGCTGGTACTCGCCCGCCGGCACTTTCGGAAGCCCGGGGCGAAAGCCGGGCACGCCTTCGTCTTCAGGGGCACACATCTCCGGCTCGAACGTGGCATCGATCAGCACGGTATCGCCAGGTTCGAGTGCGACCGGGGCGTCCAAGGTCGCGTTGGGGGTGTGCCAGAGCACGACACCGTCTTGCGAGAGAGTCATCGCCGCGACTTGGCCCATCCGGCCGGAGATGGTTTCGTTCCCGATGTTGGTCACGCTCACTTCGCCCGACACCGTGTCGCCCACCGGCGCGGCGTCTGGGAACTCCACGTCGAGCAGCAGCGGGAACTGCCCTTCCTCGGTCGCGGTCGCGAGCGGCCCGCCGCAACCGTTGACTTTGTAGGCCGGTGCGAGCATGCTGCCGCCGGCGGACCCTTCGCCCGACTCGGTGTAGCCGCTCGCGCCTGCGCCGTCGCGAGCCGCGGGCGCCTCGAGCACGTTCACCGTGCCCGAGTCGGATGCCGTCTGCTGGAGCAGGGGAGAGACCATGATGCCGGCACCTGCGCCGAGCACGAGGACGGACATCGCACCTCCGGCTGCCAGCTTCCGGGCGACTCGCCGGCCACGCGAACTGCGCACGATGCGGCGGGTGTCGATCTCGCTGCCGCTCACCGCTTCCGCTTCGGCGTGCAACGCTGCCCTCAGTTCTTCATCGCGCACGATCGGCTCCGTTCCCGCCCGACATCGACGCCGCAAGCTTGCCGAGCGCGTCGCTCACATAGCGTTTCACCGCGCCAGGGCTGATCCCGAGCTGTTCGGCGACATCGTCGATCTTGAGGTCTTCGTAGTACCGCAGCACGACGCACGCGCGCTCTCGCGGAGCGAGCTTGCGCAACTCGGCTGCGATGTCGAGCCGCTGGTCGCTTGCCAGGGTGGCCGATTCGCGCGCCTCGGGCTGGGCCTCCAGGTGGCGGATGCGGCGCCACCTGGTCGCGCGG
>CAYRUW010000015.1:4060-16084 GCA_964427465.1 uncultured Diaminobutyricimonas sp. | reverse complement strand
TCCGCCGCCTGACCGGCCTGACCCGCCCACAGACCAGCGGAGGCCGAGCCAGTTCCTCGAATGACCCGACGGCGCAGGCCCGGCTACGAGCGTGGCGCACCACCACGGCGGAAGCGGGTCAGCCGGTGGGCAGCCTGTCGCCTGCGGGCACGGCAGTTGCACCGGCCATGAAGCGCTCCACGTCTGGATCGACGATCACGTCCGACGGACGCAACGGACGGGTCAAGAAGAGCCCGTCGAGCGTAGTCAGGCGGCTGAGCGCCACATAGGTCTGGCCGGGGGCGAACGTGCGGGCTCCGAGATCGACCACAGCTTGCTCGTAGGTCTGGCCTTGCGACTTGTGGATCGTCACCGCCCAGGCCAATCGCAACGGGAACTGGGTGAACTCGGCCACGACCTCTTTCGTCAGTTGCTTGGTCGCGGGCGAGTACGAGTAGCGAAACCGCTCCCAGGTGACCGGATGCACTTCGTGCCGCTCGCCGTCGACCTCCACCCACACGGTCGTGTCGATCTTGGTGACCGTTCCCACCGTTCCGTTCACCCAGCGCTGATCGGGGTCGTTGCGCAGAAACATGACTTGTGCGCCGGGCTTCAGTTGCAGCGATTCGTCGGCCGGATAGGCGCGTCCGTTGAAATCGCCGTTGATTTCCGCGCGAGCGGTGAGCGCGCGGCCCGGAAGCTGTGCCAGCCGGGCCGCGTTGATGCGGGTGACCGTGGCGTTCGTCGTGGCCAAGGTGATGATTCCCTCGTCCGGAACAGTCCGTGCCCCGGCCGCATTCAGCCGTCCGCCCATCTCGGCCGTGACCCGGCCATGCCGGACGGCGTCGAGCAGCCGTTTGAACTCGTCGTCACGCTGGCGGTGGACGTCGGACAGCTCGAAGATCTTCAGTTCCGCTTCATCCCAGACGCGAGCGTCGAAAAACCACATCGACCGGTACCGGTCCTTGAAATACGCGCGCTCTTCCGCGTCGCCAGGCACGGGTGCGAGCTGGAACGGGTCGCCGAAGAGCACGACTTGCGCTCCTCCGAACGGTTCGGACCGACGCCTTGCCTGACGTAGGCTCCGGTCGATCGCGTCGAGCAGATCGGCGTTCAGCATCGACACCTCGTCGATCACGAGCGTGTCGATCGCGGCCAGGATATCCCGGGTCTCGGCAGGCTGATGCAATTCGTGATCGGCGATCACGCCGATCGGCAGCCGGAACAACGAGTGCACGGTCTGGCCGCCGACGTTCAGCGCTGCGACCCCCGTAGGCGCAGCGATCACGAGCCGCTTGGAAGTGCGCCGCGCGAGGTGGCTGAGCAGGGTCGACTTGCCGGTTCCGGCCCGTCCGGTGACGAATACGTGCTCCTGCGTGTTCTCGACAGTCTCGAACACGGCGGTCTGCTCTGCGGAGAGCGCGATGTCGGTCACTTGAGCCTTCCCGGTCGGGCCTTCCCCAATCTACCCGGGCTCGGAATCCGAGCAGCCGCGGTCATCTTAGGATGTGTGGATGCGCAGGGCGATCATCGGTTGGGCGATCGTCTTCGGCCTGTTCGCCGCATCGTTCGTGACCGTGGTCGCGGCACTCAACGCGAGCGTGTTCGGCCCGGGCGGGTACGTGCACGCATACTTGAGCGCGCTCGCCCGGCACGACGCTGGTGGCGCCCTCGAACTCGCCGGGGTGACGGCGAGTCACGCGGACTTGTTGCTGAACAGTGCAGCGCTCGGCGAGCTCGACGACATCCGGCAACTGCAAGACGAAGAGATCTCGCCGGGCGTGCACCGCGTCGTGTTCGAGTACCGGTTCGGCGAAGACCTCGAGCAGAGCACATTCCTGGTCGAGCACTCCGGCATGCGGTTCGGGTTGTTCAACGACTGGAAGTTCGAGCGCAGACCGCTCGCAACGCTGGCGGCTATGCCGAAGAACGACACCCGATTCAACGTCAACGGGCTCGAGATCGTTGCCGAAGAGCAAGCGCCGGTCGGATACCGGGCGCTCGTGCCCGGCCGCTATGTATTCGGTCACGACACCGAGTACCTGACCGCCGAACCGGTCGTGGTCGATGCGGTCGTGGTCGGCGAGACGATCGATCTCACCGTCGATGTGCAGGCCAACGAGCGCTTCGTGAACCAAGTGCAGGCAGAACTCGACCGCTACCTGGACGAATGCGCCACCCAGGAGGTGCTGCAGCCGACCGGTTGCCCGTTCGCGAAACGAGTCACCGACCGCGTGGTCTCGACCCCCGACTGGTCGATAGCGGAGTATCCCGAGGTGTCGCTCGTGCCCGGACCCGATCCGGGCACCTGGCTCATGCCCCGTACCGATGCAGCGGCGCATCTCGTGGTCGACATCCGGTCGATATTCGACGGTTCGGTCACGACGTTCGACGAAGACATACCCTTCGACTTGAGCTACATCATCACGTTCCAGGCCGACGGCGGCCTCTACATCAAGGAGCGCGACTAGACGGGCGCACGCACTCGGGTCACGGGTCGCGGCGGGCGCGCTCGGCGAGCATCTCGTTGTACGCCGCGAGCTCGGCATCGCCGTCGCGATCGGCAACGCGATCTCGTCGCCTGGCCTCCCGTTCGTCGCTGCGAGCCCATTGCACCGCCACGATCACCGCGAGCACCGCGGTCGGAATCTCGCCGACGCCCCATGCGATGGCCCCGCCGATCTGCTGGTCCTCGATTGCCGTCGAGCCCCAATCGTGCCCCATCGCGCCGTACCAGTCGGCCAGCAGCAGCGCCTCGTTGCTCATGATCGAGATCCCGAAGAACGCGTGGAAGGCCATGGTGCCGAGCAACAGCAGAATGCGCATCGGAAATGGAGCGCGGTACGGCACGGGGTCGACGCCGATCAGGGACTGCACGAAAAGGTACCCCGCGATCAGGAAGTGCACGACCATCCAGTGGTGGCCGATGTGCTCGGTGATCGCCCAGCTGAACAAGGGGGTGTAGTAGAACAGCCAGAGCGAGCCGGCGAAAATGCTAGCGGCCACGATCGGATTCGCGAGCACCGCGGCATAGCGCGAATGCACGGCCCACATCGCCCATTCGCGCACGCCGCGGGAGCCGTCGTCGCGTTTACGCACGGTGCGCAGCAGCAGTGTCACCGGCGCTCCAGGCACGAGCAGCAGCGGGACCATCATGCCGAGCACCATGTGCGCGAGCATGTGCGCGCTGAACAGGTACTCCTGATAGGCGTTGATGCCACCGTTGGTGATGTAGAACAGCAGCACGAGCCCGGCCAGCCACGATGCTGTGCGCAGCACGGGCCACGAGTCCCCGCGCCGGCGCAGGCGACGCACGCCGGCAAGGTAGAACACCGCCCCGAACACGCACACGAGCACCCAGATGAGGTCGGGCTGCCATGTCGTCATGTAGCGCTCGAAGTCCGGTTGCGGGGGCAACGGCCGCCCAGTCAGGATCTCGGCCGGAGTCGGGTCCACGAACTCGCTCGCCGGCACTTCGGGCACCGGAGTAGCAGTCCGCGCGAGCGCTACCGCGACGCCCGTGGCAAGTCCCATGAAGGCCACTTCGGCGCCGGCTAGCCACCAGAAGTAGCGGGCGCCCGAATCGTCGGATGCCGCGATCCGCCGGATCAGGAAGCTGCGGTGCGCTGCGCCGAACGCGCCGAGCGCTATGAGCGCGGCGACCTTGACCACCACGAGAACGCCGTAGGGCGTGAGCAGCCGGTCGAGGGTGCCGACGCTGATCTCGGCCCGCACGTATCCGCTGACCGCGACGAGAATGAAACACAACACCGCGAGCGATGAGTACCTGGGCAGCACCCTCGCCAGCCGCTCCCGGCCAAGCCGCGGGCGCACCATGGCCAGGGTCACGAGTCCGCCGACCCACACCGAGACCGCCGCGACGTGGATCCACAACGAGGTGACTGCGTTGTCGTGATCGGCGGTGCCACCCGCGTGGCCTTGCTCGGCGAGTGGCAGCAGCCCGAGCAGCGCGCCCGCCGTGACCATGGCGAGCACCACTTGGTTGCGCACTGCGAAACAGACGACCGTGATCGTGGCGGCGATGAGGGTGGTCGCCAGCCATGCCTGACCGAGTCCGATCGTGGACAGGAAGGCGGCGAGGCTGTCGCCGAATCGGTCGTCGAACGCGATCGCGACACCGAGCGAGGGCAGCGTGAGGATGCTCGCCGCGAGCGAGCTCACTGCCCACACGGCAGCGGATGCGGCAGCAATGTCGACCGTCGTGCCGAAAGCCTTGTCGTCGCGAGAGAGCGCGAAGCATGCGATCGCCAAGGCCCCGATCGTGATCGCGGTGCCGAGATCCACGAACAACTTCGCGACCGGGAGGCCGAACCGTACGACCGGACCGGGATCGGTGCCGAGACTTGGCGCATCCGCCCCGCCGCCGTATTGGAGCGCTACGACGAGGGCCACGAGCGCGACGAGCAGCAGAGTCGCCGGGCTCAGGATCTTGACGGCTCGGGACACTATTTCACTCTAGGCCGCCTGGCCCCTCGATTCCCGCGCACGTCGCACCGGCCGCATTGCCGTGCGGTGCTCCCTCAAGGGGTCAACGCGCTCCGTCAAAGGGTCAACGGGGAGGGCCGCTCGCTCATGCGGTTCCAGTTCGGCGCCGCACCATCGATTCCCCACCGCTCACGATGAGGTTCAAAGCGAATCCGAGGACTCCCGTGATCAGGACCAGTCCGTAGACCAGCGCCGAGTTGTAGTGCAATGTCGCTTGCGCCAGCAGCTTGCCCACTCCGTCGATCCGGGTGACGATCTCGACGAGCAGCGTATTGATGAGGGCCAAAGGCGCCGCCACTCGTACACCGGCGATCGTCGAGAGCGCGATCCCGGGCAGGGTGATCTTGCGGAAAGCGGCCAAGCGCGAGATCTGCATGGTGCGGGCAACATCCCGAAGCAGCGGACTAGCCGCCCTCCGCGCTGCGTAGCTCGCGATGAGCACCGGCCAGATCGTGGGCAGGACGACGACTAGGAACTTCATCTCAAGCGTGTAGCCGAGCAACAACGCGGCGAGCGGCACGAGCGCTGCCGCCGGGATCGCCCGCATGAATTCCAGGGTCGGGTTGAGTGCCCTGTGCGCGCGCTCACTCGAACCGATCAAGACGCCCAAGAGCACCCCGATCACGGTTGCCGCCGCGAGGCTCAGCACAAACGAGGGAATCGTGCCGCCGAGCGCGGCCACGAGCTGGCCGTTCTCGACCAACGGGGCCAGTTGTTCCAGCCACCGGCTCGGCGGCGGAAAGTAGGGAGAGTCGACGGGTGCGACCAGCTGCCAGGCAGCCAGCAGGATGACGAGCGGCAGAAAGCCTCTCGCGGGGGCGCCCGCAGAAATCGTCTTCGCGGAACCGCCGGTCAGGGTCTTACGTGTGGATTTCAGCATCTCAAGTGGCCTCTTCGGCAAGCCGTGCGATCCCTGGCGACAAGACTCTTGTCGCAAGCTTCAGTAGAGAGTTCAGCGCCATTCCGATCATGCCGATCGCGAAGATGTAGGCGAACACTTGCGGGGGATTCAGCGTTTGCCCTGCGATCACGAGAGCCGATCCGATACCGGCGGGGTTGCCCACCATCTCGGCCACGAGTGCGAGGATGAGCGCGATCGCGAGCGCAACCCGCAGGCCGACCACGATGCTGGGCGCACTCGCGGGGAGCACCAGTTTCCGCAGCGCATCGAATCGCGACAGACCCAATGTGGCCGCGGTCTCGCGCAGCCCCTTGGGAACGCCTCTTACGCCGGCCATCGCTGCGATAACGACCGGCCAGAGCGCTGCGTAGAAGGTGACGACGAATTCCATGGCGAACGAGAAGCCGAGAAGCAGCACTGCTATCGGCACGAATGCAACGATCGGGATCGCCCGAAGGACCTCGATCGATGCCATGGTGTACAACCAGACCGACCGGACGAGTCCGATCGTCACACCGATCGCTATCCCGACGACGGCAGCGCATGCCCATCCCGCAACCGCCACCGCGATCGTGTGCCAAGAGTTGGAGATGAGCTGGCCAGAGACGAGGATGGCGCCGAACTCCTCGGCCACTTCCAGCGGCGAGGGCACGTATTCGAACTGGATCGCCCCGAGCGACTCGAGCGCTTGCCATGCGGCAAGCAACAAGAGTGCGACGGCGGCGCCGCTCCAGTTGAACCTGCCGGCCGCTTTTTCACGCATGCTGACCGCCAACGCCAAGCGCATCGAGCGCCCGGTGCCGCAATCGCAGGAAGTCTTCGGATTCCCTCGTGCCGATCTGGGTCCTTGGCCGGGGCAGATCCACTTGCAGTTCCAGCGAAATGGTCGCCGGGCGGCCACTGAGCATCACTACGCGATCGCTCAGATACACCGCCTCTTCCACATCGTGGGTGACGAAGACGACCGAGGCTCCCGTCATCTGCTGCACTTGCTGCAGCTGATCCTGGAGGCTGGCCTTGGTCAGCGCGTCGAGCGCTCCGAACGGTTCGTCCATTAGCAGCACCTTGGGTTGCATGGCGAGCGCTCGTGCAATTTGCACTCGCTGTTGCATACCGCCGGAAAGCGACCAAGGGTAGTCTCGCGCGTTCGCGGCCAGGCCCACCAGTTCCAGCGACTCGGCCACTCGTTGCGATACTTCCTCCTTGGACTTCGTCGCCTCGATCCCGAGAGCGACGTTCGACGCGACCGTTCGCCAGGGAAGCAGCGATTGCGCGTAGTCCTGGAAGATGGTGACGACGCCCTCCGGCGGGCCCGAGACCTCGCCCCCCTCGAACGTCACCGTTCCCCCGGATTTCGACTGCAGGCCGCCGAGCACGCGCAAGAGCGTCGTCTTTCCCGTGCCCGAGCCGCCGAGTACAGAGACGAACTCTCCGGCCTTCAAAGTGAAGTTGACGCCTGCGAGGATGTTGGCCGGTCCATTCGGACCGGCCAACGTCACGTCAAGCTCCTTACATGCGAACTGGGTTGCGTTCATGAGGTGGAAATCGTACCTGTTGCTACGAGATGACCAGGTCGGCCGGGTCCACGCTGCCGGTGAATCCGCCAACCTCCTCCATCGCCCGGAGCCACACCTCGAAGTCGTCAACCGGAAGACTCGTGGTGTAGTTCGGCAGGTTCGTGGCGTTCACGATCTCCGCATCCAATCCCGAATATGCCTGCAGAACTTCCTTGGCATCGGCATCGTTTGCGGTGATGTACTCGATGGCCTGGTCCATCGCGGTGCGGAACGCCTCGATCGCCTCGGGGTTCTCGGCAGCCCACGACGTCTGAGCAGCCCACACCATGGCGCGCAGTTCAGCGGCCAGCGACAGGTAGGGATCGCCGAGACCAACCGTGTCGCCCCGGGCCATCAGCAGGTCCTGGAACGGCGGGATGGTCTGCACCGCGTCTACCCGACCTGAAGCGAGCTGGTCGGCCTGTGCACCTAGGCTCACCTGGACGAACGTCACGTCGTCGGGCGAGACCCCGGCCTCCTGCAGTGCGAACTTGGTCGCGATGTCCAGGGTGCCGCCTTCGAACAGCGTCCCGACGGTCTTACCCGCGAGGTCTGCGAGGGACTTCACGCCGGACGACTCGATGGCGACAACGCCGGCGGTCGAGTTCTCTTCGGAGTTGACCGTCATTCCGGCGACTCCCGCGATGTCGATCCCCTGCGCGTTCGAGGAGATGACCGCGGTCGGTGTGGCCTGAACGATGTCGAATGTCGTGCCCAGTGCGAATGGCAGCGTGCCGATGTTGTCGACCTGGGTCAATTCGACTTCGAGACCGGCGGCCTCGAAGTAGCCCTGAGCTTCAGCGACCTTCAATGGCAGGACGGCAGAGCTGCCGTCGTGTCCGATGCGCAGCGACATGTCCGCCGCGGCGCCCGGCTCCTCCGGATCGCTGGCCTCGCCGGCGCATCCCGCCGCGAGAGCCGTTACCAGAGCGGCAGCACCTATCGCCGCCCACCTCGATCTCGTCTTCAACTTGATCTCCTTTGATGTGATTTTGCAATGGACTCGTTGGTTGACGTCTGCATGTGTCACCTCGCCTCAGCCGACCGAACTCGACCGGCCTTCGGCCGCGATCGGCTTGACCTGTCAGGCCGCTACCTTTCCGAGGTCGGCCGCGCGGAGTGCGTCGGTGATTTCGTTCGTGGCCTCGGGGGAGAGGTCCAGTAGCGGTGAGCGAATGGTCGCGGTCTCCAGGATTCCGCGCGCCACGAGACCGATCTTGAGCGCGACGGTGCCTTCCATGTGCGATCCGCGGTGATATACGTTCTTGGTCACCGGGAGCAGCCGCTCGTGGATGGCGTGCGCCGCCTTGTAGTCCTTGCGGCGACCTGCGTCGATCAGCTCGATGAGCGGCTCGGGCGCGAGGGTTCCGTATCCGACGAGGGCCCCATCCACGTCGAACATCGTCGGCAGGAGGTACTCGTCGTGGCACGTGAGGATCTGAAGCTCCGGATGCTCTCTGCGCAACGCGGGAATCTCGGTGTACCAGCGCCGCATGTTCCGCACGCCGTTCTTCGTCGCGAAGACGCCAGGCTGCGCAGCGATCTCGAGTTGCGTGTCGAGGTCGTAGCTGGCCTTGGTGACATCGGGGTACTGGAACAGGATGAGCGGTAGTCCGGACATCTCGTAAATCGCCCGGTAGCGGTCCTGCGGGGCCCCGTGCTGGAAGCCGAAACGCAGCCAGCCGTGGTTCGGGTAGACCAGTCCCGCAGAAGCGCCGGCGGCGACGGCCGCCTCCGCCTCCAGGCCGGCCACCTTTGTGCCCTCGCCCGTTATGCCCGCAATGATCGGGATCTTGTTGTCGACGGACTCGACGAACGCGGTGATGACCTTCTGTTGCTCGGCAGCGGTCAGGTAGGTTCCTTCGCCGGCGTGCCCGAGGCACACGAGGCCCTTGACTTGATCGAAGCTCCCAAGCCAGCGCCCGAGGCGCGCGATGGCGGAGTAGTCGACCTCGCCATCCGGAAGAAACGGGGTCACCGGTGCTGGTACGAGACCACGAAGGTCAATCGACACGAGTCGCTCCAATCGTTTGCGGAAACGTTTCTACCATCTTGCTAATGTGGGCAGTCATAGTCAAATCGCCGTCTCATGTGCTCCGCCTGCGGGCCCACGAACGAGAGGACAAGATTGTCTCTGCAACGCACGCCAGCCGGCTCGCCTCCCGTTCCGCCCGGTGGTGCGATCGAGGAGCAAGTCCTCCGGGAAGGCGATCCGAACGGGGTGCTTGCAGGCTTCTCGTTCGTCGTGAAGGACAACATCGACGTCCTGGGCACCGCTACGAGCGTCGGCTCCCCGCCCTGGGCCGCCACGCATCCGCCGGCGACTAGCGACGCTTGGGTCGTGGCGTCGCTGCTTCGCAGCGGGGCGAGGCTTGTCGGTAAAGCCTACGGCGACGAACTTGCGTTCAACCTGGATGGCGTGAACGAGCACTTCGGGGCCCCGCTGAACGGCTTTGCGCCCGATCGGCTTCCCGGCGGTTCTTCGTCGGGACCGGCTTCGGCCGTATCGCTGAAGCTGTGCGACTTCGCCGTTGGCACCGACACCGGCGGCTCCGTCAGGGTGCCGGCCGCCTACTGCGGACTGTTCGGCTTCCGGCCGACAGCAGGCGTCGTGCCCGTCACCGGGATCGTGCCGCTGGCCCCGTCCTTCGATTGCGTCGGATTGCTCACGCGAGACGCGAAGATGCTCCGCAAGGTCCTGCCGGGCATCCTGCCCGGGTCGTCGCAAGCCCAGCAGATCCGCACGATCCGCCCGGTGCGCGAAGATTCGTATCCGATCGATCCCGCATCGAGGCAGGACTACCTTCACGAGCTCTCGAGCTGGGGCGCCCGGATCGAGATCGGCGACCCGTTCGAACTACCCGTGCCGCTCGAAGAGGTGTTCCGCGTTCGCACGCTGATCCAGCGCTTCGATACCTGGACGACCCATGGCGAGTGGATCCTCGCGAATCGGAATTCGATCGGCCCGCAAGCCCTCGAGCGTTTGCTCGCATGCGCCGGCGTCGACAAAGCCACCTACGACCAAGCGCAAGCGCTGGCCGCGGAGTTCCGCATGCAGCTGACCGCCGCGCTCGGGCCTGGCGAAGCCGTCGCGCTGCCGACCTCGTCCGCACCGGCTCCGCTTCGCACCGACCACAACAACGCGAAGCTGAGAAAGGAGATCCTGATACTGAATGCGCTCGCGACTCTGTGGGGCGCACCCGTCATGAACGTCCCGGTTCAGACCGCACGAGGGCCGTTCGGCGTAAGCCTGATCGCCCATGCCGGCTCCGACCTCGAACTCGCTGCCGTAGCCGAGACGATTCGACCCGGCTAGCCGGCCGGGTAGCGGATAGTCGAGGCTCGTGGAATCAGCGCCGGCGTGCTCTTCAACTGAAGCGGTCCGTCGGCAAGGCCTCCCGGCGGCGTGTCCAGGAGCAGACTGACCGCATCGGCGGCAATCTGGTTGAGCGGAATGCGCACGCTCGTCAGCGGCACCCAGAGCCGCTCGGCCAGCGGAATGTCGTTGTAGCCCACAATGGAGAAATCCCGGGGCGGATAGATGCCCATTCGGTGCGCCGCCGACATGATGCCGATCGCCATGTTGTCGTTCGCGGCGAAAATCGCGGTGGGGGCATCCTGGAGGCCGAAGAACTGCTGCGCTGCCCGCTCACCCGACTCGAGGCTGAAATCGCCTTCGTAAATCAGGTTCGGGTCGATTTCGCCTTCGGGCACACCGAGCGCCCGGAAGAAGCCCTGCTGCCGTCGACGCGCGCTCAAAGCATATGAGGGCCCCGAGGCCACGGCGATCCGGCGATGCCCCAGATCTACCAAATGACGTCCGGCAAGGAACCCGCCGAGCTCGTCGTCGCCGATGGCGGCCGGGCTCGAGCCGTCGGGCCGCAGAGCCAATGCGTGCCGCACTCCACGCTCGCGCAGCGTGCGCAGGAACGGGTCGTTTTCACGCGCCGTGCACAGAATCAAGCCGTCGATTCCGCGCCGAAGCAGGCTTTCCCCTGCTCTTTCTTGCGTGCCCGGATCATCGAGAGTGGCCGCGACCACGGCGAAGTAGTTCCGCCGCGCGCAAGCCGCCGCGATTTGCTCGAACAGCATCGCCATGACCGTGTCGTGGAGTCTGGCCACGAGCACACCGATCGTGTCAGTAGCACCACGCCGCAATTGCGAAGCGGCGGCGTCGGGGGTGTATCCCAATTCAGCCGCTACGCGCTTGACCCGGAGCGTGGTCTCGGTGGGACGGGACCTCGCTGGATTGTTGAGAGCACGCGAAACCGTGGAGATGCTCACGCCGGCGGCTAGCGCGACATCGTTGATCGTCGGGCGGCGCTTCACGTCCACCACCCCACGGCTCTTGTCCACATAGCCTTCGCTCACCCCATGCTCCTCAGGTCGTCTCGCAGGCGATCACGCACCTGGTCGACAACGATGCAACAGGGCTTGCACGAAAAACTCGTTCGCGCATTATCTCCTGAATGTATACCTAGGCCTGTGCCCGGTGCGCGGTTCCGGACACGTCCTCCCCCGAGGCCCCGCCTAGTTGCTGGCAGCATGCTAGCAAGACCGGGCCGAGAAACGACAAAGGACCCGACCGGGGCCGGGTCCTCGACGTTTCGGCAGCAGTTACTTGACTGCAGCCTTCAGCTTGCTGCCCGCGCTCAACTTGACGCCCTTGCTCGCGGCGATCTGAATGGTCTCACCCGTCTGCGGGTTGCGACCGGTGCGTGCGGCGCGCTCGGTGCGCTCCACTGCCAGGTAACCGGGAATGGTGACTTTCTCGCCTTGGCTCACGGTCTTCGAGACGACAGCGAAGAAGGCGTCGATAACACCGTTGACGGCGGCCTGGCTCTGTCCGGACTCTGCAGCAACGGCTGCGACCAGTTCGGTGCGGTTCATGTGTCCTCCTCGGACCTATGTTGGTGAGAGCGACTGCCGACTATGCCGAGGCCAGCAGACAGCCTAGAAACTACCAGCTTGACTTCGTGATTCCGGGCAACTCGCCACGGTGCGCCATCTCCCGGAAACGCACTCGGGAAACGCCAAACTTGCGCAGAACACCTCTCGGCCGGCCGTCGATCGAGTCGCGGT
>CAYRUW010000015.1:0-4050 GCA_964427465.1 uncultured Diaminobutyricimonas sp. | reverse complement strand
GGGAGAGGCGTCGCGAGGCAGCTTCTGCAAGCCGATTTGAGCGGCCTCGCGGGACTCGTCGGTGCCATTCGGGTCGACGAGGGCCTTCTTCAGCTCGGCTCTGCGCTCCGCGTATCGTGCGACGATCTCCTGGCGCTGCTGGTTGCGCGCGATCTTGCTCTTCTTGGCCATACTTACCGCTCCTCGCGGAATTCGACGTGCTTTCGCACAACTGGGTCGTACTTCTTGAGCACGAGTCGGTCTGGGTCGTTCCGGCGGTTCTTGCGGGTCACGTACGTGTACCCGGTTCCGGCGGTGGAACGAAGCTTGATGATCGGACGGACGTCCTGCTGCTTGGCCACTAGATCTTCTCCCCGCGGGCCAGGATTTCTTTCACTACGGCCTCGATGCCACGGGCATCGATGACCTTGATCCCCCTCGCGCTCACGTTGAGGGTGACGTTGCGCCGCAACGACGGCACATAGTAGGTCTTCTTCTGCACATTCGGGTCGAACCGGCGCTTGGTGCGTCGGTGCGAGTGCGAGATGTTGTGCCCGAAACCGGGAACGGCTCCGGTCACTTGGCAGACGGCTGCCATGACTCCTCCACTACCGTGGGGAGACGAGTCCCCACCCAAGATCACTTGTCGGCACGCACAACCCGAACGATTCGAGATCAAGGGGGTCAGCGCACAGGATCCGCGCGGACGCGCGGCCGAAGAGCAATCTTACGTGCCCGGGCGCCCGATCCGCAAAGTCGCCCCCCTCGCGTCCCTCTGATCGCACGGATCACTTGCGCTTGAGCCGACGCGAACAATCCGCGCAGAGGCCGAACACGTCGACCACATGGCTCGGCTCTGTGAATCCGTTCTCTTTGGCGACTTGCTTCGCCCACGCCTCCACGGCATCCGCGTCGATTTCGACGGTCATGCCGCAGCTCCGGCAGATCAGGTGATGGTGGTGGCTACCGGGCGTGCATGCCCGGTACAGGCTCTCGCCCTCTTGCTGGAGAGAGTCAGCCTCGCCCTCCTGCGTCAGATCGTTCAAGGCCCGGTAGACCGTGGCGAGCCCGATCGGGGAACCGGCGTCGCGCAGCGCGGAGTGCAGCGATTGGGCGCTCACGAAGCCGGGGGATTCCGCCAGAGCTTCGCGCACCGCCTCCCGCTGCCAGGTGTTGCGTCTCACTGCTTCCTCCAACCCACCATGGTAGCCGCGCAATCCTCGCGGCTCAGGGTGTGCGTGCGCGTCGAGGCGGCGACTCGACCGGGCGGCGAGTCGGATGCCGGAAACTCTTCTCGCCCCGGCTCCCGACCGCCCAGCACGTCAGGTAGATCAGGAACGAGACGGTGGTCACGTAAGGGCTGATCGGCAGGGAGCCGCCCACGGCCAGCAGCATGCCGCCGACCATCGACACGAGAGCGAAACCGACGCTGAGCAGGGGAGTGGCGATCGGCGAGGATGTCACGCGCATCGCGGCCGCAGCGGGCGTGACGAGCAAGGCGAGCACGAGCAGCGCCCCGATGATCTGCACGGCGACCGCCACGGTGAGCCCGAGCAGCACCATGAACACGACTGAGAGCGCGGACACCCGAACGCCTTTCGCACGAGCGATGTGCGGGTCCACGCTCGCGAACATGAGCGGACGCCAGATCACGACGAGGGCCGCGAGCACCGCGATGCACACCCCGATGAGCAAGCCGAGCTGCGGATCGTCGACCGCGACGACCTGGCCGGTGAGCAATGCGAACTTGTTCGCACTCCTCCCTTCGAACAGGGCGAGGAACAGGATGCCAAGACCCAGGCCGAACGGCATGAGCACCCCGGTGATCGCGTTGCGCTGGGCCGGACGCACGCCGAGCACGCCGATCGCCAGTGCAGCCAAGAGCGAGCCCGCGACCGCGCCGGCGACCAGGTTCAGGCCCATGAGCAAGGCGAAGGCCGCACCCGCGAACGACAGTTCGCTGACCCCGTGCACGGCGAACGCGAGATCTCGGGTCATGACGAACGTGCCGATCAGGCCGCCGGCTATACCGAGCACCGCACCGGCGATGATCGAGTTCTTGACCAGGAACAGCAGCTGACCGTAGTCGCTGAAGTCGAATACGGCGCTCAGGTCCGAGAAAGCGCCGACGAGACCCACCGTTGCAGTCATCGCGTTCCGTTGCTCACATGATGTTGGCCGTTGGCGTGAGCTTCGGGCGAACCGAGCACGACGATCCGGCCGCGGTGCCGGATCACTTCGATGGGTGTGCCGTACAAGTCGGTGAGCACTTTCGAGCGCAGCACCGCATCCGGCGATCCGATCTGGAATCTGCCGTGCGCGAAATACAGCACTCGGTCGACCATATCGAGGATCGGATTCACGTCATGGGTCACGAACACGACCGCGGCGGCGAGTTCGCGCCGCTTCTGATCGATGAGTTCGCTGATCTCGCGCTGCCGCTGCATATCGAGCGAGAGCAATGGCTCGTCGCACAACAGCAGTCGCACGTTTCCGGCGATCGCCTGGCCCACACGCACTCGTTGCTGCTCGCCGCCGGATAGCGTGCCGAACCGCGCGCGGGCGAGGCCGGTTGCTCCTACCGATTCGAGCACCCGGTCGACTTCGGCGCGTTCCGCACGCGAGGGGATCGGCAGCCCCCAGCGGGTTCCGCCGAGGCCGAGCGCGACCAGATCGCGAGCGCGCACTGGCATTTCCCGGTCGGCTATCCGCTGCTGCGGAATGTACCCGATCCGGCGATCGCCCCCGAGTGCGGACGAGCCGAACACGCGGATCCGGCCGGCCGAGAGCGCTTCCTGGCCGAGCAGGGCCCGGATGAAACTGGTCTTGCCCGACCCGTTCGGGCCGAGCACGGCGAGGAACTCGCCTTCGTGCACGGCGAGGTCGAGGTCGCTCCACAACGTGCGGGTGCCGTAGCGGAGAGCGGCCTGCTCGAGTTCGAGCACGGGCCGGCTGGCCGGGATCGCGGTGGGACCAGGCAAGGGCACATCCAGTCGACTAGGAGGGTGTCAACGCTAGCCGCTAATGATAATCGTTGTCAATACGGCTGCGGTTCTCGCCGCGCGCCGGGCCAGCAGTGCCTTCAAGCCGCGCCGAAGCCGATCGAACAGCAGTGCGGGGGCTCAATCGAGCAGCAGCGCCGGCTCCTCAACGACGCTCGCGACATCCGCAAGGAAGCGGCTCGCGACATCCCCGTCGACCACACGGTGGTCGAAGCTCGCCCCGAGCGTCGTGACATAGCGGGGCAGCACCTCGCCATCCACGACCCACGGGCGCTGCTTGATCGTGCCGAGGGCCACGATCGTCACCTCGCCCGGATTCAGGATCGGGGTACCCGTGTCGACGCCGAACGAACCGAGGTTCGTGATCGTGATCGTGCCATCCGCCATGTCTGCCGGCTGCGTCTTGCCCTCCCGGGCCTTGATCGTGAGTTGCTCGAGCGCCGTCGCGAGCTCGAGCAGACTGAGCGATTGCGCTTCTTTCACGTTCGGCACGATCAGCCCGCGCGGCGTCGCCGCGGCGATGCCGAGGTTCACATAGTGGCGAACCACGATCTCCGCGTCGGTCCACTTCGAATTCACCGTAGGGTTGCGCCGCACCGCCCACATGATCGCCTTCGCCATGATCAGCAGCGGCGAGATGCGGATGTCCGCGAAGTCCGCGGAGTTCTTCAGTCGCTTCAAGAACTCCATCGTGCGGGTCGCGTCGACGTCGACGAACACGCTCACGTGCGGGGCAGTGAACGCACTGTCGACCATGGCCTTCGCTATCGACTTGCGCACTCCCTTGACCGGGATGCGCTCCTCGCGCTCGGCTGGCCAGTCCGGCGTGCTCACATTGCGGAACACATTCGCCTGCTGGGACTGCCGCAACACGTCTTCCCGGGTCACCTCGCCCGCGGCCCCGGTCGGGGCGACGCTCGACAAGTCGACCTCGAGGTCTTTGGCGAGTTTGCGGATGGGGGGCTTGGCGAGCGCGCGGCCGTTGCCCGCAGCGGAACGCGCGGATGCGGCGGACGCCGCGGAAGCGGAGACCGTGGCGGGTGCCGCAGCGTTGCGCGCCGGGCGGCGC